>CAZUKT010000711.1:1842-2192 GCA_964620975.1 uncultured Rubrivivax sp.
CAAGGCAACGTCTGAAGGTGTGTTCCGCCGCGACCGTTGAGAGTGTGAGAGCAAATCCAACATTCCCGCTCGTGCCGCCATATTGCACCCTCGCGGCGTTGCAAATGCTCGCCGTAGCCCAGGCTACGACTGCGCTTTGCGTCTTGCGCGGGCGCAATCTGGCGCCCCGCTCGGTCACGCTGGATTAACTCTCACACTCGACGCCCTGCACGGGCCGGGCCGCTGAATACGGCGCCTGGGCCCGGTTCTTCACATGGGTCACCCACGATGAACTTTTCAGTCCCCAACGCCTACTCCATGGCGCCGGCACCCGCCCCCAGCGCGCCGGCGCTTTCTTTTGACGTCACCGA
>CAZUKT010000712.1:0-2189 GCA_964620975.1 uncultured Rubrivivax sp.
GAGCGCCATGTTCGACAAGGACACGCTCATCATCAGCTACGACACCGCGCGCGGTGAGCCGAGGGGTTCACGGTCCAAGAAGGCCGACCCCAAGGCGCTGGGCCTGGGCGAATGCATCGACTGCAACCTGTGCGTGCAGGTCTGCCCCACCGGCATCGACATCCGCAAAGGCCTGCAATACGAATGCATCGGCTGCGCCGCCTGCGTAGACGTGTGCGACGAGGTGATGGACAAGATGAAGTACCCGCGCGGCCTGGTGCGCTACGACACGCAAAACGGCCTGGCGCAAGGGCTGACGAAGGCCCAGATGCTGCGGCGCATGTTCAGGCCACGGATCGTCATCTACACCGTTATCCTGCTGCTCATCGTTACCGGCGTGGCCATCAGCATCGCGCTTCGTTCACCCTTCAGGGCCGACGTGGTGCGTGACCGCGGTGTCATGGCGCGCCAGGTGGACGACGGTTACCTTGAAAACGTCTACCGCGTGCAGATCATGAACGCCACCGAGAGGGCGCAGTCCTACACCGTCAGCGCCGAAGGCCTGCCGGGCCTGAAGCTCAGTGCACCGGTGGCCGTGACGCTGGCGCCGGTGGAGGCGCGCTGGGTGGCCTTGGCGCTGCGTGTGCCGCCAGACACGGCCGCCAGCACCAAGCCAGGGGCGCACGAGATTCACTTCCAGGTCAACCGGGTGGCCACGGCGGGTGAGGGCCCGGCCAGCCAGCGCGAGAAGTCAACCTTCGTCGTGCCGCGCTGAACCACGCGCCGCCGGCTGCGGCGGCGTGCGCACTCATGGCAAAGTCGCGGCTCCCACCGCCGTACCAGGAGCCCGCGCCATGACCGCACCCGCCCCCTTTGCCTTGAGCCGCCGCGCAGCCGCCTTGGCCACGCTGGCCGCCACGGCGCTGCTTGCCGGCGGCCTGGCGCTGCCGCTGCACGCCGCCACACCCAAAGACATGCTGGTGGTGGCCATGGCCTTTGACGACATCATCAGCCTCGACCCGGCCGAAGCGTTTGAAATCAGTGCCGGTGAACTGATGGGCAATGGCTACGACCGCTTGCTGCGATTTGATGTCAACAACCCCAGCAAGTTGCTGTCTGACCTGGCCAAGACCTGGAAGGTGTCCGCCGACGGCAAGACCTACAGTTTTGAGCTGCGCCCCGGGCTGCGGTTTGCCAGTGGCAACGCGCTGACAGCAGAAGACGTGGTGTTCAGCCTGCAGCGTGCGGTGCTGCTGGACAAGACGCCGGCCTTCATCCTGACGCAGTTCGGCCTCAGCAAGGACAACGTCAAGGCCCGGGTGCAGCAGACCGGGCCGCTGACATTGACCCTTCAAACCGACAAGGCCTACGCGCCCACCCTCGTCTACAACTGCCTCACCGCCAACGTGGCGGCGGTGGTGGACAAGAAGCTGCTGCTGGCCAACGAGGTGGCAGGTGACCTGGGTGCCGCTTGGCTGAAAACACATTACGCCGGCAGCGGGCCGATGAAAGTCCGCGAATGGCGTGCCAACGAGATCGTGGCGCTGGAGCGCAATGACAACTACTGGGGTGCCAAGAGCAAAGTGGCACGTGTCATCTACCGCCACATCAAGGAAAGCGCCACGCAACGCCTGCTGCTGGAAAAGGGCGACGCCGACATCGCCCGCGGCCTGACGCCGCAAGACCTGGACGCGCTGGCCGCCAACAAGGATGTCTTGACCACCGGCACGCCCAAGGGCACGGTCTACTACTTCAGCCTGAACCAGAAGAACCCGATACTGGCCAAGCCCGAGGTGCGCGAGGCCTTCAAGTGGCTGGTGGACTACGACGCCATTGGCAAGACCTTCATCAAGAACATCGGTGTCGTGCACCAGAACTTCCTGCCGCTGGGGCTGCTGGGCGCCAGCAAGGACATGCCCTACAAACTGGACGTGGCCCGCGCCAAGGCCCTGCTGGCCAAGGCGGGCCACGCGGGCGGCTTCAAGGTCACGGTGGACATGCGCAGCATCCAGCCCGTGCAGGGCATCACCGAGGCCTACCAGCAGACGCTCAAGCTGGCCGGCATCGAGCTTGAGATCCTGCCCGGCGACGGCAAACAAACACTCACCAAGTACCGCGCCCGCACGCATGACATTTATGTGGGCCAGTGGGGCGCCGACTACTGGGACCCGCACACCAACGCCGACACCTTTGCGCGCAACCCCGACAAC
>CAZUKT010000713.1:0-2188 GCA_964620975.1 uncultured Rubrivivax sp.
GGCTGGCGTGCCTGCTGCTGAGCCGTTTGCTCGACGGCCTTGACGGTGCCGTGGCACGCCAGACCACACCCACCGACCGCGGTGCGTTTCTCGACATCACGCTCGACATGTTGTTCTACGCCAGCATCCCGCTGGCCTTTGCCGTGGCCAACCCGGGCGCCAACGCGCTGGCGGCCGCCGTGCTGCTGGCGGCCTTCATGGGCACGGCGTCCAGCTTCCTGGCATTCGCCGTGATGGCCGAGCGGCGTGGTCTGCAAAGCACCAGTTTCCCCGCCAAGGGCCTCTACTACCTGGGTGGCCTGACCGAAGCCAGCGAAACACTGATCTGCTTTGTGCTGATGTGCCTGTGGCCGCAGCACTTTGCAGCCTTTGCCAGCGTGTTTGCGGCGCTGTGCGTGCTGACCATCGCCACGCGGCTGTGGGCCGGCTGGCGTGGCTTGCCGGTGTAAGGTTGGCCGCCACGGCGCCGACTGTCAGTGCAAGGCAGAACATGAGGAGTGTTTCTTGAACCGTAAAAAGTGGCTGTTGGTGCTGGCTGTGCTGGGCCTGGTGGTGGCGTTCTGGGCGCTGGGGCTGGGCCGCTACTTCACGCTGGCCTACATCAAGGGCGCGCAGGCCGACTTTGCCGCGCTCTACGCCGCACAGCCGCTGGCGGTGGTGGCGGCCTACTTTGTGGTTTACGTGGCGGTCACGGCGCTGTCGTTTCCGGGGGCGGCCATCCTCACGCTGCTGGGCGGCGCGGTGTTTGGCCTGGTGCTGGGAACGGTGGTGGTGTCGTTTGCGTCCAGCCTGGGCGCCACGCTGGCCATGCTGTTTGCGCGTTATGTGCTGCGCGACAGCATCAAGGCGCGCTTTGGCAGCCGCCTTGCCGACATCGACAAGGGCATTGAACGCGAAGGCGCCTTCTACCTCTTCACCCTGCGCCTGGTGCCGGTGTTCCCGTTTTTCCTCATCAACCTGCTGATGGGCCTGACACGCATGAAGGCGGCCACCTTCTACCTTGTCAGCCAACTTGGCATGCTGGCGGGCACGGCGGTGTACGTGAATGCGGGCACGCAACTGGGCCGCATCGATTCCCTGCAGGGCATCTTGTCGCCGGGCTTGCTGCTGTCGTTTGTGCTGCTGGGCGTGTTTCCGCTGGTGGCCAAGAAGGTCATCGACGTGGTGAAGGCGCGGCGCGTGTACGCCCCGTGGGCACACAAGAAGCCCAAGGCCTTTGACCGCAACATGGTGGTCATTGGTGCGGGTGCGGCGGGTCTGGTCACGTCCTACATCGCGGCCGCCGTCAAGGCCAAGGTCACCCTGGTGGAAAGCCACAAGATGGGCGGCGACTGCCTCAACTACGGCTGCGTGCCGAGCAAGGCGCTCATCAAGACCGCCACGCTGGCGCGGCAGATGCGGCACAGCGCCGACTACGGCATCGCCAAGGCATCGTTCGAGCTCGACTTTGCGCAGGTGATGGACCGCGTGGCGCACGTGGTGCAAGAGGTGGCACCGCACGACAGCATCGAGCGCTACACCGGCCTGGGCGTTGACGTGATGACGGGCAACGCCAAGATCGTGGACCCCTGGCATGTGCAGGTCACGGCGGCCGACGGCACGGTGCAGGTGCTGTCCACGCGTTGCATCGTCATCGCCACCGGCGCACGGCCTTTTGTGCCGCCGCTGCCGGGCATGGCTGATGTGGGCTACCTCACCAGCGACACGCTGTGGGGCCTGCGCACATTGCCACCGCGCCTGGTGGTGCTGGGCGGCGGGCCCATAGGCTGTGAACTGGCGCAGAGCTTTGCACGCCTGGGGTCGCAGGTGACGCAGGTGGAAATGGCGCCGCGCATCATGATCCGCGAAGACGAAGACGTGTCGGCCTACGCACAAAAAGCGCTGCAGGCCGACGGCGTGGCCGTGCTCACCGGCCACAAGGCCTTGCGCTGCGAGAAGGTGGGCAACGACAAGTTCATCGTGGTGGAAGTGGCGGGCCAAGAAAAGCGCCTGGCCTTTGACGTGCTGCTGTGTGCCGTGGGCCGCGTGGCGCGGCTGCAGGGCTTCGGGCTGGAAGAACTGGGCATATTGACCGACCCCAAGACGCAGCGCACCGTGCCCACCGACGAATACCTGCAAACCATCTTCCCCAACATCCTGGCCGCCGGTGACGTGGCCGGACCCTGCCAGTTCACGCACACGGCGGCGC
>CAZUKT010000714.1:0-2187 GCA_964620975.1 uncultured Rubrivivax sp.
CGCCCTGCTGATCCGCAACACCGACCAGCGCAGCCAGGACTACGGCAACATCGTCGACACCTTCCGCCCAGGACACGCCGACTACACCTACTGGCGCAAGTACGGTGCGCGTGACCCCCGTGGCGGTGGCCGCTCTTCAGCCCGCCTGACCGCGCCCACGGTGGCGGCAGGCGCGGTGGCGCGCAAGTGGCTGCTGCAGCAGTACGGCACCACCTTCACGGGCTGGATGAGCGCGTTGGGTGAGCTGACCATTCCGTTCGACAGCGCCGAGCACATTGCGCACAACCCGTTTTACGCGCCCAACGCCGCCATCGTGCCCGAGCTCGAGGCCTACATGGACGCATTGCGCAAGGCCGGTGACAGCTGCGGCGCACGCATTGAAGTGCGCGCCAGCGGCGTGCCCGCCGGCCTGGGCGAGCCGGTGTTCGACAAGCTCGACGCCGACATCGCCTACGCCATGATGGGCATCAACGCCGTCAAGGGTGTAGAAATCGGCAGCGGCTTTGGCGTGGTGGCGCAGCGTGGCAGCCACCACGGTGACGAACTCACCCCCGGCGGTTTTGCCAGCAACCACAGCGGTGGTGTGTTGGGTGGCATCAGCACCGGGCAAGACCTGGTGGTTTCCATCGCCATCAAGCCCACCAGCAGCATCCGCCTGCCCAAGGCCAGCATCAACCGTGCGGGTGAGCCCACGGTGGTGGAAACCTTTGGCCGCCACGACCCCTGCGTGGGCATACGGGCCACCCCCATTGCCGAAGCGCTGCTGGCGCTGGTGGTGATGGACCACGCGCTGCGCCACCGCGCGCAGTGTGGTGACGTGGTGCTGCCGGTGCCGGCCATTGCCGCGTCCAGCACGGCCAACGCGCCCGCCACGCCAGCAGCCCCTACGCCTGCCGGCCCGGATGGCCGGGGCTGAGCCCCGTGTTTCGGGCCTGCGCCGGCTGGGCGGGCTGAGCTTTGCGTACTTTGCGGCGCTGGGCCTGTTCAACCCCTATGCGCCGCTGTGGTTTCAGAGCCTGGGGCTGTCCACGCTGGTCATTGGCTCGATTGCTTCACTGCAAAGCTGGACACGCATCGTGGCGCCCTACGCCTGGAGCTGGTGGGGTGACCACAGCGGCCGCCGCACCGAGCTGATCCGCCTGGCGGCCGTGGGCTCGCTGCTGTCGTCGCTGGGCCTGCTGGGGGTGCATGCGGCGGTGCCCGTGGCCGTGGTGACGGCGCTGCTGTTCATTGCCAACAGCGGTGTGGTGCCCCTGTACGAGGCCACGCTGGCGCACCTGCTGCACACGCCCGAAGGCATAGACACCACACGTTACGGCCGTGTGCGCATGTGGGGTTCGGTCGGTTTCATCGTCTCCGTCACGGCCTTTGGCGCGCTGCTGCAATGGGTGGGCATCGGCATCTTCCCGGCCTTTGTGGCGGCCATGAACGCGCTGCTGCTGCTGGCCGCCCTGCGCCTGCCCGCCACGCGCAGCGGCGTCACACACGACGAGCCGGCCCCGCCTGTGTTGCCTTTGCTGCGGCAGCCCGCCGTGGCGTGGTTTTTTGCGTCCATCTTCTTCACCGTGCTGGCGCACACCAGCCTGTATGCGTTTTTCTCGCTGTACCTGGTGTCGCTGGGTTATGGCAAGGCCGCAGTGGGTGGCTTGTGGGCGGTGAGCGTGGCGGTGGAGATTGCCTTTTTCTGGTTCCAGGGCCGCTGGTTCCCGCTGCTCAGCCCGCACCGCTGGCTGCAAGTGGTGGCGGTGGCCACGATGCTGCGTTTTGTGGCCACGGCCGGTTTTGGCTCGTGGGGGCCTGTGCTGGTGCTGGCGCAGCTGACGCACGCCATTACCTTTGCCGCGCACCACCTGGCCTGCATCTCGCTGGTTCACCGTCTGTTTCCTGACCGCTTGCGCGGGCGTGGCCAGGCGCTGTACACCACGCTGGGCTACGGTGCTTCGGGGGTGGTGGGGGGCGTGGGTGGCGGCTGGCTCATCGGCCACCTGGGCTTCGCGGCGGTCTTCTGGGCGGCCGCCGTGTGTGCGCTGCTGGCGCTGGGCTGTGCGGTGCTGGCGCAAAGGCTGGGTGCCAGCCCCGCAGCCGGCCTTGACGTGCCCGCCGGCAGGTAGGCTGCCGGCCAGGCCGCCCGGCCCGCACCTGGGCACGGGGCTAAAGCGGGCAACCTGTGTGCTGGACTTCCCGTGC
>CAZUKT010000715.1:0-2183 GCA_964620975.1 uncultured Rubrivivax sp.
ACTTTGCCATTGGCTCGGGCACCAAGCTGGCGCTGGAAGACGCCATCGACCTGACGCGCCTGTTCAAGGAAGCCAAGGCCGCGGGCACCCAAGGCGACATCGCCACCGTGCTGCAGCGCTACCAGGCTGTGCGCGAGGTGGACGTGCTGCGCCTGCAAAACGCGGCCTGGAACGCGATGGAATGGTTTGAAGTGGTGGGCCAGCGTTACTGCGACGCGTTGCCACCCGAGCAATTCATGTACAGCATGCTCACGCGCAGCCAACGCATCAGCCATGAGAACCTGCGCCTGCGCGACGCGGCCTGGCTCAGCGGGTTTGAGCGCTGGTTTGCGCAGCGTGCGGGCGTGCAGGTGCCGGCGGGCAGCCCGCCGCCCAGCCCCATGTTCACGCCTTACACGCTGCGTGGCCTGACGGTGCCCAACCGCGTGGTGGTGTCGCCCATGGCCATGTATTCGGCGCCGCACGGCCTGGTGGGTGACTTTCACCTGGCGCACTTTGGCGCGCGGGCGCTGGGCGGCGCGGGGCTGCTCTATACCGAGATGACCTGCGTCAGCGCCCACGCACGCATCACACCGGGCTGCGCCGGGCTGTGGACCGACGAGCAGGGCGCGGCCTGGAAGCGCATCGTGGACCTGGTGCATGGCATGTCGGGCGCCAAGATGGGCATTCAGCTGGGCCACGCGGGCCGCAAGGGCAGCACGCAGCTCGGTTGGCAGCAGGCTGACGAGCCGCTGGCCGAAGGCAACTGGCCGCTGGTGTCGGCTTCTGCGCTGGCCTACGGGCCCCGCTCGCAGACACCACGCGAAATGACGGCAGACGACATGGCCCGCACCACGGCCGACTTTGTGGCCGCCACCCAGCGTGCGGCGGCCGCAGGCTTTGACATCCTGGAACTGCACTGCGCACACGGCTACTTGTTGTCGAGCTTCTTGTCGCCGCTGACCAACCACCGCAACGATTCGTTTGGCGGCAGCGTGGAAAACCGCGTGCGTTATCCGCTGCAGGTGTTTGCCGCGATACGCGCCGTGTGGCCGCAAGACCGGCCCATCAGCGTGCGCCTGAGCTGCCATGACTGGGCGCCGGGTGGCAACACCGGCGACGACGCCGTGGCCATGGCCAGGCTCTTCAAGGCTGCGGGTGCCGACATCATCGACTGCAGCAGCGGGCAGGTCGTGCCACACCAGAAGCCGGTCTACGGCCGCATGTACCAGACACCTTTTGCCGACCGCATCCGCAACGAAGTGGGCATACCCACCGTGGCGGTGGGCGCCATCTTTGAGGCCGACCACGTGAACATGGTCATTGCAGCCGGCCGCGCCGACCTGTGCGCCGTGGGCCGGCCGCACCTGGCCGACCCGGCCTGGACGCTGCATGAAGCAGCGCGCATCGGGCATGACAGCATCGCGTGGCCCGTGCAGTACGCGTCGGGCCGAAGCCAGTACCAGGCCAACGTCAACAAAGCCAAGGCAGGCGCCGCATGAATGCAGACACACGCACCTTCAAGAACTACGCCCCACGCCACTTTGCCTGGCACTGCAGTGACGACGGCCGTGTGGCCACCATCACGCTGAACCGGCCCGAAAAGAAGAACCCCCTGACCTTTGAGAGTTATGCCGAACTGCGTGACCTGTTCCTGGCGCTGCCGCACGCCAGCGACGTGCGCGCTGTGGTGCTGGCGGGCGCGGGCGGCAACTTCTGCTCGGGCGGTGACGTGTTTGAAATCATCGAGCCGCTGACCCACTTGCCCGCGCCTGAGCTGCTGCGTTTTACGCGCATGACGGGGGATCTGGTCAAGGCCATCAAGCGCGCGCCGCAGCCGGTGATTGCCGCCGTGGACGGCATCTGCGCCGGCGCGGGTGCGATGCTGGCGCTGGCGTCTGACTTGCGCCTGGGCACGGCGGCCACCAAGACCGCGTTCTTGTTCACCCGCGTGGGCCTGGCCGGTGCCGACATGGGCGCCTGCGGGCTGCTGCCGCGTGTCATTGGCCAGGGCCGGGCGGCTGAGTTGCTGTTCAACGGCCGCGCCATGACGGCCGACGAAGGCCTGGCCTGGGGCTTCTTCAACGCGTTGCACGGCCACGAAGAACTGCTGGCCAAGGCGCAGGCGCAGGCACGTGCGCTGGCCGACGGCCCGTGGTTTGCGCACACCATCACCAAGACCATGCTCAACCAGGAATGGGCCA
>CAZUKT010000716.1:0-2182 GCA_964620975.1 uncultured Rubrivivax sp.
CGGCGCCAATGAAGCGGCGCTGAACATGCTGGGCGACATCCAGAAAAACGGTGGTGTCGAAAAGATCGGCGAATTCATCAAGGCCGTGAAGGACAAGAACTCCAACGTCAAGTTGATGGGCTTTGGCCACCGCGTGTACAAGAACTACGACCCACGCGCCAAGCTCATGCGCGAGACCTGCCATGAGGTGCTGCAAGCCACCGGCCTGGGCGACGACCCGCTCTTCAAGCTGGCCATGGCGCTGGAGAAGATCGCCCTGGAAGACGACTACTTCGTCAGCCGCAAGCTCTACCCCAACGTCGACTTCTATTCCGGCATCGTGCAGCGCGCGCTGGGCATCCCGGTGAGCCTGTTCACGGCCATCTTTGCGCTGGCCCGCACGGTGGGATGGATCGCACAACTCAACGAGATGATCGGCGACCCCGAATACAAGATCGGCCGTCCGCGCCAGTTGTTTGTGGGTTCCACCGCGCGCCAGGTGCAGCCGATTTCGTTGCGCTGAAGTGCAAGCCGGGCACAGCCCCGGCAAGTTGCTGACCTGGCCAAGGGCCGTCGTCTGACGGCCCTTGGCTTTTGTGCCCCGGCTCGGGCTATTTCATGGTCACCTTGCCGTATTGCAGCGTCAGTGTTTCCATCAACAAGCCGCCGTGCATGGCCTGCAAGGGCGAGTACGCCAAGGCCACCGGTTGCGCGTTGCTGAAGGTCCAGGTGACCACCGGCGTGTGGTCGGCAGGATGCAGCAGATGCACAGTCACCGTGCGGCCGCGCTGGGGCCTGCGCTTGCGCGTCTTGTCCCACCACTGGTACAAGTCCAGCGAACCGTCAAAACCCCGCCGCAGCACCAGGCTGGGCGCCGCGGAGGCTGCTGCCCCCGTGTGGTCCGACGCCTGCGCCGCTGTCCGAGGCAACTCGGGGTTGTGGTCTGGTCGCACAGGGGCACTGACGAACGGATCAAACACCACTTCACAAAAGCCCAGCGAACGTTCGCCCCCACCCAGCAGCACGTCAAAGTGCGTGGCGCCATAGGGGACTGGGCTCAACGTGGCCATGGTGTCGGGTCAGGTAGTAAAGGCGTGCCGTCAGCGGTTGTCACTCGAGTTCCAGGTACTCGCAAGCGATTTCGATCTCTTCAATCGCCACGTCGCTGCCTTTGGCGTTGAAAGGGCCGCTGGTGTGTTTGACGATGCGGGCATTGACCAATCGCCATTGCATCACCGGGTTCGTGCGGGCCTCGTCCAGCAGGCTGATCGTGACCGTGCGCAGGCCCCCGCCGCTGCGGGCTTCGCCAAGCCACTGGTGCAGGCTCAGCGCACCCATCAGTCCGCGCTTGAGCGTGACGTTTCCGGTGCGGCTCAGGCCCGCCAGCTTGATGGGTGAGTTCACCTTGCTGTTGCCGTTGCGGTATTCAATGGTGTCCACGCTCGACTGCAGACTGCTCATTTCCTGAAAACCCGCCTCGGGGCCTTCGGTATTGCCATTGCCCAGGTCCACGAGAAAATTGAACTGGACGTAGGGGCGTTCGCGCATGTGGGCCATGGATTCCTCCTGATGCCGCCAAGACGTGCGGCGCTGCACCGTAGCTTATCGCCAGCCGGACCCTTGTGGCGCGCCTGCGCCAGCCAGTGTCTCAAGACACAGCACGTGCGGCGGTGGCGGCGGCCTCCAGGCCGCTGGCAAAGTGCGCCCGCATCAACGCGGCCGCCGCCGCCGGATCGCGCGCTTCGATGGCCTTCATCAGCGCACGATGTTCCACCAGCGAGTCTGCCAACCGACCTTGCTTGAACAGCGAGTGGTGGCGGTTGAGCTTCATCACCTTGCGCAAGTCCTGCACCAATTGCAGCGCCCAGCGGTTGCCTGCCATCTGCAGCAGGCTGATGTGGAAGAGTTCGTTGGTGGCAAAGAAGGCGTCGCGTTGGCGCACCTGCTTCTCCAACTTGTCGTGCAGGGCCGCGAGTTCGGCGCGCTGGGTGTCGGTGGCCTGCGTGGCCACCCGGCCTGCGGCGTCGCTTTCCAGTAGCGCCAGCAGGTGGTAGACCTGCGACACGTCGTCGCGCGACACCTCTGTGACATAGGCGCCGCGCCGGGGCTTCATGGTCACCAGGCCTTCGGCGGCCAGCACCTTCAGTGCTTCGCGCAGCGGCGTGCGGCTGATGCCGTATGCCGCGCAGAGCTTCATCTCGTC
>CAZUKT010000717.1:0-2177 GCA_964620975.1 uncultured Rubrivivax sp.
CTACGCCATCGGCCTGGGCCGCCGCCTGACTGAAGGCCCCAAGCAGCAGTAGACAACATGGCGGTCGTCAGCAAACACCAAGCTGACGGCCTCACCCGCCAGGTTCTTGCGCCGTCAATTCAGGTTGATGGCGTACAGGCTGGCCGGCAGGTTGCCGTTGGCTGTGGTGGCGATGTAGAGCACACCGTTGGGGGACAGTGCCAGCCGGCCCGGCTGCTGGAAGACCCACACCGTCTTGTGCGTGGCCAGGTCCAGGGCATAGACGCGCGTGCTGGTGCTGACAAACAGCAGGTTGTCGGTGACGATGATGTTGCCGCTGGCTTGGCCATAGGCGCCACCGAAGGGGTCGGTGGAGGCTTCGTCCGGAAACCACGACCACAGCCGGCTGCCGTCCACCGCGCTGCGCGCTTCCAGTTGTGCGCCGTTGACGGTGTAGATCACGCCCTTGGCAAAGGCTGGCGCTTGCGTAAACGAGCCGGGCACCGACCACTTGGCGCTGCGTGCGGCAATGTCGAAGCTCACCAGCCGGTTCACCGATCCGGCGTAACCCTGGCCGTTGATGACCACCACGTTGTTGCTGCCGATGATCATGGGCACGCCCGCCACGCTGTAGCCCTGGGCGGTGTTGTTCGGGTCGGCAATCACGAACGCGGCCGCCCCGGTGGCAGCGTCGATCACATTCAGGCCACTGGGCATGAAGGTGTAGGCATAGCTGCTGTCCACCGCCGGGGTCCATTGGTCGATCTGGCTCAGGTTGGCAAACCAGTTCTGGCTGCCGTCACTGACCTTGAAGCTGAGCAGGCCACCGTAAGACCCGCCGTTGGTGTAGACGGCGCCGTTGGCGATGGCCGGCGCCATGTAGTGTTCCCATTGCGAGCTGAAGGCGGTGCGGAAATTGAGTGCCCCCGTGCTGCCGTCAAAACCCCACATGAAGGTGTCGCTGTGCCCGCTGGTGGCCAGGTAGAGCATGCCGGCGTCGGTGGACGGTGGGTTGGCCGCAAAGATGACGCCGAAGTCCCGGCTCCAACGTGTGGAACTGTCATGCTCGGCCAGCGCATGGATGCTGGCCGCCTGAAAGTAGCCTGTGGTCACGGCGTACACCGTGCCGTCTGATGTGACCACGGGCTGCAGTTGCCCACCGCCTGGGGTGGCGCCCGGCACAGACCAGCGCCAGCGGCGGTTGAACTTGCTGGCGTCCAGCGTCATGGGCAGATAACCGGCGTGGGCGGCATTGGCCTGGTGCTGGGCCCATTCACCCACGCCCGCCGCGCGCACCAGCGGCGACAGGTTGCTGGACGCCTTGAGCGTGACCGAATACGGCACCAGCACCGGCGACCCCGGCTGTTGCTGCGTGCAGGCCAGGTCTTTGCACACCCGCAGTTCCAGGTTGCCGGCGTAGGTGCCGGCGGCCAGCGAGTCGCGCAAGAACAGCGTGGCCGTCAGGCCCGAGCCACTGACGTTGGTGGGTGGGTTGGGCTGGAAGACGCCCGTGGGGTCCACGATCTGCGGGAACTGCAGGCCCGTGCCGGCCAGCGTGGCGCCCAGTTGCAAGGTGGGCACTTCACCCTGGTAGGCGTCCACGGTGACTTGTGCGGGGCTCACCGTGGCGGCCGGCGGTATCACGGGCTCGCTGACCGTAAAAACATAGGGCAGCAAGAACGGTGAGCCCGGCAAGGGTGAATTGCAGGTGGTCGCGGCGTCAAAACACAGGCGCACCTGCAGCGAGCCGCGGTGTTCACCCACGCCCAATGCGGGCCGGGTGAACAGGGTGGCCTGGTAGCTGGTGGCGCTGAGTGCCACCAATTGCACCATCGGGTCGATCACGCCCACGGTGTCCAGCACCACCACATTCACGGTCTGCGCCACCGTGCGGTCCAGCGTGGCCGTGACCTGAAGCGCCAGGGAAGTGCCATGCGAATAGTTGGCGCTGAGCGTGCCCGGTGTGAATGTCAGCCTGTAGGCCGGCTCGGCACTGCCACCGCTGCCGCCGCCACAGGCCGACAGCAAGCTGGCCAGCGACCACAGCAGTACCCAATTCAAACGCTTCAACATGGCTTGTTTCCCTGGGCTCCCTTGCCTTGGGCGCGCATGTTAATTGCAGGCGCTGCCATAGAAACGCTGGCCCACCATTTCGCGCAACACACTGCGCCGGATCTGCTTGTTGCTGATGCCGGCGT
>CAZUKT010000718.1:0-2170 GCA_964620975.1 uncultured Rubrivivax sp.
GTCGGGGGGTGCTGGTCGAAGAGGAGGGGTCGACCTACATGGCCGACAACGACGGCGATTCGGACGAAGCGCGCACGCTCAGGCCGCTGCAAGCGGCGGCGTGCACCTACCGCATCGCCTTCGGTCCTCGCGCCGGCCAGAAGGTGCTGACGTTGCAGTACGCCATGCCCAGGCAGACGGAGTTCAAGCAGACGCTTTGCGCCGACATCGACGGGTTCACCCTGCACGCAGCCGTGCGCTGTGCAGCCGACGACCGCCAGGCGCTGGAGCAACTGTGCCGCTACATCACACGCCCGACGCTGGCCAACGACCGCGTACAAACCAACGCCGCTGGCCAGGTCGTGCTGAAGCTGAAGACCCATTGGCGCGACGGCACCACCCACCTGGTGATGTCGCCGCTGGAGTTCATAAATCTGCTCATTCAAAGGCCACTTTGTAGAAGGCAAATCCGCAGGCGCTACGTCAGCTGTGGGTCGATAGCACGCCGAGGCCAACGAGATCGGGTTGCCGTAAAGCTGTCGTCGCTCGCCCCGCAGAATCGCGGGCGTGCCAGCCGAGATGACATCGCTGGGATCACGGCCCACCTGGTTCGAGCCGCACCCTTCGTCCCCACCGGCAGGTGTGGCTAGGTCAGTGGCAAGAACTGGCGCCCGCCAGTCGCGATCTCGTTGCGCGAGTCGCAGTCAATTCGGCGCCGCACGTCTGGTCGGCGCATAGGCGCACCCGGCCGGGTTGGAAGCAGGCCATGCAGGCCAAACAAGGGGTATGGGCCACACCATCGAACTGTTAGCCTGCGCCCCTGCTTTGGATTGGGGAGCTGATATGTCCGGTGGCCTTGTCAAGAAACTCATGGACCCCGGCCAGACGCTGGCCGCGCTGCTGGAAGCGCCGCTGAGCACGGGCGATTTCCTCAAGGACCGGCTGGCACCCAAGGAGCGGCGCGACATCGCCAACAACCTGCTGCTGGCCTATGAACACGTGCCACCGGCCGACCGCATCTGCTTCTTTGACATCGGCGTCACACCCGGCACCCATGGCGAATTGCACCAGTTGCACATCGAGCCCCAGGCGCGGTCCAGTACCTTGCAGACGGGCATGGTCTTCAAGACGGCCAAGATGCTGAAGCCCATCTTCTACCTGCCCTACCGCAAGAACGGCACCACGCGCATCAAGCTGGCGCAGCCGCCGGGCTGGGGCGGCGGCGAAGTCAAGTTCTTTGCCACGGCCACCATAGACGGCTGCTCGGTCTACATCGAAGGTCCGGCCACCGCACCCAAGGTCACGCACGCCAACGCCAATGCCGTGCAGCCCACCTTGGCCACCGACACCTTCTTGCAGAAGACGGTCAAGATCAACGCCAAGATCGCGGCCATGGACACGCGGCTGGGCCACGTCAAGAAAGGGCCGGCGGCGGTGGTGGAGCGGCCCGACTACATGGTCGAAGACCCCGTGCAGGTGCAGGCGGCCAAGCTGCAGTTTGCCAACTGGAAAAACATCCCCGTGGCCCAGGTGACGGCGTATTCACCTTTTGGGGCGGTGGTGGGCGTGAAGAACGGCACCACGTGGACCTTCTACATGCAGAAAAACGGCGCCTTTGACCACATGCCCGTGGGCGGCGTGGTGGCCGACCGCAGCTATATGGTGCTGGACGCCATCGAGGTGTACCCCAACGGCGGCGGCATGGTGCGTTTGTTGCCCTGAAGGCGGGGCCAGCCGGGGCCTTGCCGGCTGTGGGGCAAGGCCCGACGGCCTCCTAGAATGGCCGGTTCTGCTTAAGCCGCGAGCCTTCTACTGCCATGTCTTCAGGTGTCATCCGCATCCGTGGCGCGCGCCAGCACAACCTGAAGAACCTGGACCTGGACATCCGCACCGGCGAGATGACGGTGGTCACCGGGCCCAGCGGTTCGGGCAAGTCCAGCCTGGTGTTCGACACGCTGTACGCCGAAGGCCAGCGGCGTTATGTCGAGACCTTCAGCGCCTACGCACGCCAGTTCCTGGACCGCATGGACCGCCCGGCGGTAGACCGTGTGGACGGTGTGCCGCCGGCCATTGCCATCGACCAGACCAACCCGGTGCGCACCTCGCGTTCGACCGTCGGCACGATGACGGAGCTGAACGACCATCTGAAGCTGCTGTTTGCACGCGCTGCGCAGCTGTTTGACCGCCAGAC
>CAZUKT010000719.1:0-2167 GCA_964620975.1 uncultured Rubrivivax sp.
TGGTGCGGTACGTGAAAACCCGTGAGAGGGCATTCTCGGTGACGTAAAACCTGCATCGGCGCGGCATCGGCGCAACAGTTGCCAAGGCAGGCGTGCCGGTTTTTCAGCGGCCGCGAAGGTGCGCCGGGGCTTCCAGCCGCTTGGCCAGTACAGACAACGTCAGCGTTAGCACCAGGTAGATGGCCGAGATCGCCAGGTACGGTTCCCAGTAGCGTGAATAGGCTCCTGCGACGGTGCGCGCGGCCAGGGCGAGCTCGGCCAGGCCGATGGCCGAGACGAGCGATGAGTCCTTGATCAGCGTGACGCCTTCGTTCACCAGCGCCGGCACCATGCGCCTGAAAGCCTGCGGCAGGACCACGAAGCGCATGGCTTGCGCGTGTGTCAGTCCCACGCTGTAGGCGGCCTGCGTCTGGCCGCGATGGATGCTCTGGATGCCGGCGCGAAAGATCTCGCTGATGTAGGCGCCAGCGTTCAGGCTCAGGGCCAGGCAGCCAGAAAAGAATGCACCGTGCTCTTGGCGGAAGGTGCGGGCAGCCTCGCCGGCCAGCATCCAGCCGTGGTCGGGGTGGATGAGAGCCGGCATGAGTGCAAAGTGCACCAGCAGGATCTGCACAAACAGCGGGGTGCCACGAAAGAAGGTGACATACGCCACCGTCACCCAGCGCGCCAGCCTGAGGGCAACACGCGCGGGCAGGCTGCTGGGCGGGGGGGCGTCAGACGATGTGCTGACCAGCCCCAGCACAATGCCCAGTGCCAGCCCTGCGGTCACGGCCACCAGCGTGAGCTGTATGGTCATCCACACGCCGCCCACAAACAGCGGCCAATAGCCGGCCAGGATTTCCCAGCGCAGATCCATGGCCGCGTCAGGCCGCGCCGGGCCGGCCCCGGGCGGCGTGTGTGCCGCCCTGGCGGGGAGCGAGCCGGGTCAACCTGGGGGCGGCCACAGTGGGCTTACTTTGAAGCGGCCGACGCCGGTGCTGCTGCCGCCTTGGCCGGCGGGGCACCGAAGTACTTGGTGAAGATCTTGTCGTAGCTGCCGTCGGCGCGGATCTCGGCCAGGCCCTTGTTGAGCTTGCCTTGCAGTTCGCTGTTGCCCTTCTTCAGCGCAATGCCGTATTGCTCGGGCACGAATTCCTTGTCGGACACGGTCTTGAACTTGCCGCCGGGGTTGTTGGCCACGTAATGGATGACAACGCCGTTGTCGGCCACCACGGCGTCCACGCCGCCCGACTCAAGTTCCTTCAGGGCCAGCGGGGTGCTTTCAAAACGCTTGATGTTGGTGCTGGTCTTGCCCAGCAGCTTGGTCACCGCTTCGTCGCCGGTGGTGCCGGTCTGCACGCCCACCTTGCGCTTCTTCAGGTCCGCAAACTTGGCGATCTTGCTGTCGTCCTTGACGGCAATGAGTTGCTGCGCGTCAAAGTACGGGTCGCTGAAGTCCATCGTGCCCTTGCGCTCTTCGGTAATGGTCACGGCCGACACCACCATGTCGCGGTCGCCCTGGCCCAGCGCGTTGAAGATGCCTTCCCAGGGCGTGTTGACGAACTTGACGACGATGCCAGCCTTGGCGGCCACGGCCTGCACCACTTCAATGTCAAAGCCGACGATTTCGCCCTTTTCGTTCTGGCTTTCAAACGGCGCGTACGCGGCGTCAGTGCCCACCACGTAGACCTTGGCCGGTGCCGGTGCGGGCGCTGACGCGGCGGCTGAAGCCACGGGGGCCGGCGCTGGCGTCTCAGCCTTCTTGCCACAGGCGGCAAGCAACATACCGGCCGCAGACAAGGCGGCCACCTGGAGGAATTTACGGGTGGTGATCGAGGTCATGGATGCCCTTGGTGGGGGTGAATTTGAAGTGCGCAAGTGTAAGGGCGCGGCGTCTGTTGTCGATGCCCTGTTGACGTTTCGGCGGCAACCTCCGTCCTCCCCGTTGTACCACCGGTGCGCGCGCAAGGCGCTGCGGTCAAGGCCCGGCGGGCCCCGTCAACGCCGCAATTTCTTCGGCCGTCAAAGGTTGGTTAAAGACATCAAAAAAGGCTATGGTCTTTAAAATAGATTGTTCCAAGGCATTCACCATAACTCCTATAGTTTAAACAAAAAAACAAATAAATGGAAGCCTTATATTTTTATTTTTTAAACATTTTGGCTAAATATTGACCTGTAAAGCTATTTT
>CAZUKT010000720.1:0-2167 GCA_964620975.1 uncultured Rubrivivax sp.
CAAACACCAGCCCCAGCGAGCCCGATGAATCGCGGAACTCGCGGCTCTGGCCGTTGAGTTCGCGCGCGTACCCGGATGGCAGCGTACGCGCAGCGGCCTCGTCCATGAAGGTCAGCGCTTCACCCAGCGAATAACCCGGCGACAGATTGGCCGTGATGGTGACCGAGCGGCGTTGGTTGAAGTGGTTCAGTTCACGCGGGCTCACAGCCTCGCGCACCTTCACCAGGCCCGACAGCGGCACCATGGTTTCGCCACGGCCGCGCACAAAGATGCGGTCGATGTCTTCGGGCGTGGTGCGGCCACTGGCGGTGGTCTGCACGATCACGTCGTACTGCTCGGCATCGCGTTTGTAGCGCGTCACCACGCGGCCACCGAGCATGGTTTCCACGGTACGCGCCACGGCGTCCACGGACACCCCCATGTCGGCCGCGCGGTTGCGGTCCACTTCCATGAAGATCTCGGGCTTGTTGAGCTGCAAGTCACTGTCGGGCTGCACGATGCCGGGGTTCTTCTGCATCTCGGCAATCAAGGCCTGCCCCACGCGTGCCATGTTTTCGTAAGTGTCACCACTGACGATGACAAAGTTGATGGCTCGTTCGCGGAAGCCCTGCCCCAGACTGGGCGGTGTGATCGGGAACACGCTCACACCGGGCAGGCCACTGACCTGCGGCAGGATGCGCCGCGCCAGCTCTTGCGTGCTGATGCTGCGGTCTTCCCAGTCGGTGGTGCGCATCACGGCGCTGGCGGTGGAAACCTGGCCGCCACCCTGGAACATGAAGCGGCGGTCGATCTCGGGGTACTGCGCCACGATGCCGTCGATCAGATCCAGATAACGCGCCGTGTATTCCAGCGTGGCACCGTCGGGCGCACGCACGGGCATGAAGATCACGCCCCGGTCTTCCATCGGCGCCAGTTCGCTCTTGGCGGTGCTGAAGAGCCACCAGCTGCCCCCGGCCGATGCCAGCATCACCAGCAGCACCACCCAGCGGTGCACCAGCGTCCAGCGCAACATGCGCGTGTAGGTGCCGGTGGCCCACACCAGGCCGGCTTCCATGCCACGGTCAAATCTGCCGGGTTTGGGGTTGTGGCGCAGCAGCTTGCTGCAGAGCATGGGCGTGAGCGTCAGCGCCACAAAACCCGACACCAGCACCGCGCCGGCCAGTGTCAAGGCAAATTCACCAAACAGCCGCCCGGTGCGGCCCGGTGTAAAGGCCAGCGGCGCAAACACGGCCGCCAGGGTCAAAGTCATGGCCATCACGGCAAAGCTGATTTCATGCACGCCCTTGATGGCGGCCTGGAAGGGCGACAGGCCCTCTTCGATGTGGCGGAAGATGTTTTCCAGCACCACGATGGCGTCGTCCACCACCAGGCCAATGGCCAGCACCAGCGCCAGCAGCGTGAGCGTGTTGACAGTGAATCCAGCCAGTGCGATGAGCGAAAACGCGCCCACCAGGCTGACAGGAATGGTGACCAGCGGAATGAAGGACGCGCGGAAGGTGCGCAAGAACACAAACACCACCAGGGCCACCAGCACCACGGCTTCGGCCACCGTGGTGTAGACCGCCTTGATGGAGCGGTCGATGAAGACCGACAGGTCATTGGCCTGCACCACCGTCACGCTGGCGGGCAGCGCGGCCTGGATCTGAGGCATCAGCGCCTTGACGCCGGCCGCCACGTCCAGCGGGTTGGCGGTGGCGTTGCGGATGATGCCGGTGCTGATGCTGGGCACGCCGTTCAGGCGCACACGGCTGCGTTCGCTGGCGGCGGCTTCTTCAACGCGCGCCACGTCGCGCAGCCGCACGGTGTAGCCGCCTGTGGTCTTGAGCGCGATGTCGTTGAACTGCGCCACGGTGTTGAGGTCGGTGCGCGCGGTGACGCTGAATTCCCGCTGGCTGCTTTCAATGCGGCCGGCCGGCACTTCAAGGTTCTGCCGGCGCAAGGCGTCTTCCACGTCCTGCACGGTCAAGCGGTAAGACGCCAGCTTGTCGGCGTCCATCCACACGCGCATGGCGTATTTGCGGTCACCGCCCACCTGCACATCGGCCACACCGGGCACGGTCTGCAAGCGTGGTTTGACGACGCGGTTGATGAGGTCGGTGAGCTCCAGCGGGCCCATGGTCTCGCTGGTGTAGGCCAGCCAGATGGTGGGCGTAGCGTCGGCCTCGAC
>CAZUKT010000721.1:0-2144 GCA_964620975.1 uncultured Rubrivivax sp.
CGGTTTAGGTCCCCCACCCGGATGGCCTTCAGCTATCCACCAGTAACCGATTTGAGTGTTCAAGAACCCTGACGGAATCAATTGCGAAGGGTAGTCAGCCTGACCGCTTGTCAGCAGAAGCGCGACCTGGGTATAGGTGGGCAACACCCAGCCGCTGCTTCCCGCAAAGTTCAGGTTCTGCGCCCAGGCGTTCTGCGTGGCAAAGTTTTGCGCGCCGTTGACGCCCAAGTCCTGCAGCCAGATCAGCTGGTTGTCGTTATCCAGGATCGTGCCGTTGCCGAGGTTGGTCAAGACTGCCTGCGCCGAACCGGCATTGACAACGAGGGCGAGCGCGGCGGCCCAGGTGGCGAGAGGTTTCATGAAGGGGCTCCAGACGGTGGGTGATGGCGGCCCCATGCGTGCGAACGCAAGCAGGCCGGGGTCGGGCCGAGTGGCCCCTACCTCGCTCAACGAGATTCGCGGTGGAAAGCTATCAGCAGACCGAAGGGTCGGTGGCGCCCGTGTTCCGCGCGGCACGCGCGCCCCGCCGCCGCATCGCCAGCCCCGCACCGCCCAACGCCAGCAGTGTCAGCGCCAGCGTCTGTGGCTCCGCCACAGAGGCGGTCACATTGCCGGTCCGCACGGCCACGGCATAGCGAGACGAAGTCTTGTAGCCTTCGCTTGCGAAGCTGGTAGAGCCGGTGTAGAAGCCCCACGCGATGTCGCCAGGCGCCCAGTTCGCCCTCTCCGTACCGGACCAGTAGGCGTCGGTCTTCACATCAACAAACGGCAGGGCGTTTGACGTGAGATTGCCGTACGCGCCGCTAAGGGCGAGGTACTCAGTGATGCTGGGTAGTCTCCAGTCGCTGCTGCCGGCAAAGCCATCCAGTGTGGTCTCGGCCCAGGCCTTTTGCGCCGCCCAGTTCTGCTGCCCGTTGACGTCCCAGTCCTGCAGCCAGATGAGGTTGGTGTTGGTGTCCAGGACCGTGCCGTTGCCGAGACCGGTCAAGGCCGCCTCTGCCGAACCGGCACTGACGACGAGGGTGAGCGCAGCGGCCCAGGTGGCTAGAGGTTTCATGAAGGGGCTCCAGACGGTGGGTGATGGCGGCCCCTTGCGTGCGAACGCAAGCAGGCCGGGGTCGGGCCGAGGGGCCCCTACCTCGCTCAACGAGATTCGCGGTGGAAACCTATCAGCAGACCGCGGGGCCGGTGGCGCCCGTGTTCAGCGGAGCGCTCGCACCGCGCCGCCGCCTGGCCAGCGCCAGGCCGCCCAGCGCCAGCGCCACCAGGGCCAGCGATTGCGGCTCGGGCACGGTCGCGGTCTGGGGGAACGAACTGAACGCCAGGCTGCTGCCGCGCAGGTCCGCATTGTTGTTGTAGGAGTGCAGCACGAAGCTCGGCGTCGACAGGTCGAAGTCGAACTGCGTCGCCGGATTGCCGCCGCGAAATCCACTGTAGACGGCAGTCGTCAGCACCCCGCCAACGACCGTGAACGAGCCTCCGCCCCCGTAAACGTAGGGCACCGTGAAGCTGCCGGGAAAGCCGGTGCCGGCGGTATCGGTGAAGCTGCTGATCAATACCCCGGTGGCGACTTGGGTGCCCGCGATGTCGAGCAGGCCTTGAACTTCGCCCACGATGCTGCCGCCGATTCCGTCGGTGAAGGTGAAGGTCAGGCCGGCCTGGGCCGATGCGGCGGCGAAGGACAGGGCGGCGATCAGGCCGGACTTCACGAGGATGAGTTTCATGCGGGTGTCTCCAAAGAATGGGGCCCACGCAGACGCCTGTCATTGCGGACCTGGAAAGGCAGGGTCGAGGTTCTTCCCCACCTGCTTTAACGCGCTGGCACCGGGCGCCCTATCAGCGACGGCTGTCCAGCACCCCCTGCATCGGGGGTGATGTCGCGCCGCGGCGCACCGCAGGTGGGATCAACGTGGCGCTCACCGGCCAAGCCCGGCCGCGCCGCGCCTTCGTGGACACAGCCTGTGCGCAGGGACAAGCTGTGTCCGGCTCAGGCTTCCAGGTCGCGCTGGTTGAAGCGCGGGGCGAACACTCAGGCTGTGCGCGACCGCCGAGACTTGCCCTGTCGGACCGTGATCGCTGCAAGACCGAGCGCCAACAAGCTCAAACTCAAAGCCCCAGGTTCCGGCACGCTGGCCGCATTCACG
>CAZUKT010000722.1:0-2144 GCA_964620975.1 uncultured Rubrivivax sp.
CATCGCGCGGCAAAAGCATGGTCATCGAGGTCGCGCCGAAGATGGCACCCGAGTGGCAAACCAACCGGTGGCCTTGTAGGTCAGACACTGCCCAGCCCAGACCGTAGCCGGCCATTTGCGCATCGGGACAAAACAAGCTCACGATGTCGGAGCCGGGCTGCGCGATGACCTGCGGCCGGTGCGTCTCGAGCAAGGCCTCGCGCGCGACTATTTGTACTCTGTCGACCAGGCCGCCGCCCAAGTGCAGTCGTAGCCATTGCAAGGCATCGGCGCCCGATACCACCATGCCGCCTGCGCCCAGGAACAGATCCGTAAACAACGAGTCGATCGCCACCGACTGGCCATGGACATGCGCATGCCAGCCGGCCTGGTCAGACAACGCCGTGCGCGCCGCCGCGCCGCCCGAAGTGCCGTCCATGCCCAAGGGCCCCAGAATGCGCTCGCGCAGGGTTGCAAGAAAGCCCAGGCCAGTGATGCGCCCGACCGCGACGGCGGCCGCGGCATGACCGGCATTGACATAGGTGAAGCGGCTGCGAAACGGGGCGATGGGCGGCGTGTGCCGCAGGCGCGGGAACACGTACTCGGCCGGGAAGGAGGGGTCCAGACCGAACTCCATCAGACCTGCACGCGGCAAGCCCAACCGGTTGCCGCACAGGTCACGAAACGACACCTGCTGCGTGATCCAAGGGTCGTACAACTGGAACTCAGGCACGTGCCGCACGACAGGATCGTCCCAGCTCACCATCCCGTCGGCCACCAAGGAAGCCAGCGTGGCCGAAACGAAGGACTTGCTGCCAGAGCCGATGTCGAAGCCTGTGTTCAGGGTGACCGGGTCGTTGCCCGCCACCGACTTGTGGCCCCAGGCCAGGTGGTAGCAGCGGTCATCGACCACCAGCGCAACCGACGCGCCTGGCACGCGCAGCGCACCCAGATGCGCATCGCAGATCCGGGCCAGCCGGGGATCCAGCAAGTCGAGTGGACGGGCCTCGATGCGGTTCATGGCGATGGCGCCTGGCCACAGGTCGACCGCTCGAACAACTGCGCCGCGGGCTCGCCGCGCACGGCCCAGGGGTCGTCGATGCGGGGGAAGAAGTCACCGTCTCGCTGGGTGTAGGTCAGATGCTCAAAGTCGAGTTGCAGCGCGCCGGGCGTGCTCACGGACCACATCTGCCGGGCCACCGCAGCAAAGCCGGCTTCGTAGTGGCTGCTGGACTTCACCACGACGAGGCGCTTGGACGACAGCTCGATGCCCAGCCCGGTGAAGGCATCGGGATCAAAGGTCTGCGCACGGATCGAGATCACCGCGATGTCGAGACAGCCGGATCCTTGCCTGGCGCGAAGCCACACCGACAGCCCCAGCGAGCGTCGCACGCCGAACGAGGCCTGGCTGTGCGTCGGTTGGATGCCCATCACCTCAACGTTTAGGTCGATGGGTTCGCCCGAGGCCGGACCGCACTTGCCGCCCAGCCGAACCGGCAGCCTGGCGCCTACACCGGCCTGCTCGCACAGGCTGGCCACCATGGGGTCCCAGAAGCAGCCGATAGCGGCGTCTTGGGCGTCGCGCAGCAACAGCGCGCGCAAGAAGTAGGTGCTGTCGCCGGCTGCACCGCCGCCGGGGTTGTCGGCGTAGTCGCCCAGCACGGTGCAGCCCGGCAAGGCGGTGGCCCTGGCCAGAGAAGTCTCGATGTCCGGCATCTGCGGCCGCAGGGCGTGCCGTGCAGCGTAAAGGCGTCGCGCCATGGTCTTCGCCGCCCTCACGGCGACATCGGGCTTCGTGTCGGCGATCACCAGCACGCGGGTGCCGACGTCGGCCACATCGGCAAACGGGAATCCGTGCGCGATGCTGGCTGACAGCACGCCGGGCAGCGATTCCAACGCATGCAGTTCGGCAACGATGCCTTTCATCGGCTCGCCGAAAGTCGGGTAGGTGCCGACCATTCGGGTGTCGACCAGGGCGGCCACAGGCCGAATCTGGCCCAGCGCCGTGCGCCGGCACAGGCCGAACAGTTCGGCCGCACGCTCGCGCACGTCGGTATGCGGGTACTCCTTGTAGGCGATGACGATGTCGGCCTGGCGCAGCATGGTCGCGCTCAGGTGGCAATGCAGGTCGAGTTCGACGCCGATGACAGCCCCCGGTACGAGCG
>CAZUKT010000723.1:0-2143 GCA_964620975.1 uncultured Rubrivivax sp.
CTGCAGGATTTCATCGTCACGGCGCGTGACCTGAAACGCGACAAGGTCTTCCGTGAGTCCACCATCCGCAGCCTTTTTGACGAAATCCTTCGTGGCTTGCGCATCGTGCACCAGCACAAGATGCTGCACCTGGACATCAAGCCCGCCAACGTGTTTGTCACCAACGACAACAAGGCCGTGATGCTTGACTTTGGCGCCGCGCGCGAGGTGCTGAGCAAGGAAGGCAACTTCATTCGCCCGATGTACACGCCGGGCTTTGCCGCGCCCGAGATGTACCGCCGCGACGGCACCTTGGGCCCCTGGACCGACATCTACGCCATTGGCGCGTGCATCTACGCCTGCATGCAGGGCTACCCGCCCAATGACGCGCCTCAGCGGCTTGAAAAGGACCGTCTGGCGCTGAGTCTTTCGCGGCTGCGCAACATCTATTCCGACAACCTCATTGAGGTGACGGAGTGGTGCATGTCGCTGGACCCGCTGAGCCGTCCGCAAAGCGTGTTTGCGCTGCAAAAGGAGCTGGCCCGCGAAACCGAGCGCCGCTACACCAAGCTCAGTTTTGGCGAGCGTCTGAAGCTGCAGCTTGAGACCCTCAAGACCACGGCCAAGACCTGATACAGCACCCGCATGCGTTTTTCTGTCTACCAGGTCAGCCGCAAGGGCGGCCGCGAAAAGAACGAAGACCGCATGGGCTATTGCTACACGCGGGACGCTGGCCTCTTTGCCCTGGCCGACGGCATGGGCGGCCACCATGAGGGCGAAGTGGCATCGCAGTTTGCGCTGCAAACCATGTCGGCCTTGTTCCAGCGTGAGGCAAAGCCGCGCCTGGCTGAGCCGCTGCGCTTCTTGCACGACGCCATCATTGCCGGCCACCACCAACTGCTGCGCTATGCCACCGAGCGCGCGCTGGTGGACACGCCACGCACCACCGTGGTGGCCTGCCTGCTGCAAGGCAACGCCGCGTACTGGGCGCACTGCGGCGATTCGCGTTTGTACCTGGTGCGCGGCGACAAACTGGTGGCGCGCACCCGCGACCATTCGTACTCCGAACTGCAAGAGACGCTGTCGCAGGTGGTGCCCATGGCCGACCGCGTCAACCGCAACGTGCTGTTCACCTGTCTGGGCAGCCCCGGCAAGCCTGTGGTGGACACGGCAGGCCCACTGATCGTGCATCCTGGTGACCGCGTGATGCTGTGCTCCGACGGCCTGTGGGGCGCGGTGCCTGACGACATCATCACCCAGGTGCTGGCCCATAACCCCATCTCTGAAGCCGTGCCTGAACTGGTAGAACGTGCGCTGCGTGCGACAGGTGACCGCAGTGACAACGTCACGGTGCTGGCCGTTGAATGGGAAGCTGCCGAAGACATGGACAGCAAAAGCGGCATTTCCACCCTCACGTTGGGCGACGACGTTTTTGCGTCCACCATCCAGGCCAGCCTGGGTGCCGACGGATCGGGCGACGAACTGGACGACGCCGAAATCGAACGGTCCATCCGCGAGATCAACGAGGCCATACAGCGCAGTTCCAACAAGCGGCGCTGATACCCACCCCCGAAGCGTCAACGGCGCTGGCCCTCAAGCGGGCGCCGCCGGCGGCCCGACCAAGCCGGTGCCGCGTTGGCCGCTTGACATGTCCCGCATGGCGGTGACCCTAGCCAGAAAGAAATGACCATGACTTTTGAACGTTCCGCCGGCCGCCTGGCCGATGCACTGCGCCCGGTGCGCATCGAGCGCCACTACACCTGCCACGCCGAAGGCTCGGTGCTGGTGAGTTTTGGCAACACCAAGGTGCTGTGCACCGCTTCGGTGGAAGAGAAGGTGCCGCCCTTCAAGCGCGGTGGTGGCGAAGGCTGGGTGACGGCCGAATACGGCATGTTGCCGCGTGCCACCCACACACGCAGCGACCGCGAAGCCGCCAAGGGCAAACAAAGCGGCCGCACGCAGGAGATCCAGCGCCTGATCGGCCGTAGCCTGCGCAGCGTGTTTGAAATGAAGGCGCTGGGCGAACGCACCATCAGCCTGGACTGTGACGTGCTGCAGGCCGATGGCGGCACCCGCACCGCCGCCATCACCGGCGCGTTTGTGGCGGCGCACGACGCGGTGACCTGGCTGTTGGCGCAAGGCAAGATCACCCAGAGCCCGATCC
>CAZUKT010000724.1:0-276 GCA_964620975.1 uncultured Rubrivivax sp.
CTTGAAGCCGTTGTAGTCTTTGGGGTTGTGGCTGCCGGTGACCTGGATGCCGCTGCTGCAGCCGTGTTTTCCACGCGTGGCGGCCACGTAATACAGCATCGGCGTGGTCACCGCGCCAATGTCCACCACATCGAGCCCCGTGCTCTTCAGGCCACGGATCAAGGCCGCCACCAGGGCCGGGCCCGACACGCGCCCGT
Organism: uncultured Rubrivivax sp.; assembly: GCA_964620975.1. GTDB lineage: Bacteria > Pseudomonadota > Gammaproteobacteria > Burkholderiales > Burkholderiaceae_C > Rubrivivax. Next base: position 198 of record CAZUKT010000724.1, read on the forward strand.
CGCGGCCCACAGCCACGGCTTTTTCGCCAGCGGCCACGCATTCAGAGCCAAAGGCGCGGCCCAGGTTCTCGGCAAAGGC
>CAZUKT010000724.1:286-2136 GCA_964620975.1 uncultured Rubrivivax sp.
CCGTTTGTTCCGACGATGCCGCGAATGTCATAGGCCTTGAAGATGGTGGGATCGATTTGCATGGGTGCCGTGCTTGTGCGTGGTGTGTCGAAAGGGTGGCAAGGATTGTAGGCAGCGCCACGCAGGGCAAGCAGCACGACACGCCGTTCGTCGGCCCGGCTGTCGATCCACACCTGACGCTGGCTGTCGGGCGCAGGCCTGCGGGCCGGGGCCGGGGCGCTGCCTACACTGCGGCCGCATGAAGATCACCTCTGAAATCCTGTCGCAGTCCTGGCGCAGCTGGTTTTCCAACGACATGCGCCGCGTCGGCCCAGAGTGGCTGCAACTGGTGTGGACGCTGCTGTTTGCCGCCTGCGTGGCGTTGGTCTTTACGCTGTTTGGCGTCATCTCCAACGGCGGCCAGGATTGGGCCAACCCGCACCTGTGGTGGCGTTGGTACCGCGTCAACTTTGTCATTTCCCTGGCCGTTGCGCTAACGGTTCATGGCTTGTTTGCGGTCTTGATACCGTGGATCAAGCCCGAGCGCATCCGGCGTTTTGGCAAGCGCCAGCGTGCGGTGTTCTTTACCGCCATCCCCATGCTGGGTGTGTGCTTGGGCTGGCCCGTGGGGGTGTGGCTGGTCAGTGACCACGTGGTGGGCTGGGTGAGCCTGAGCTTGAACGCCACCGTGGCCAGCGCCGCCATTGCCTTGCTCATCAGCGGCATCTTCTTCCTCTTCTTCAATTCGATGGCCAACAAGGTAGAAGCTGAAAAGCGTGCCACCGAAGCCCAGCTGCGTTTGTTGCAGGCGCAGATAGAACCGCACTTTCTGTTCAACACATTGGCCAATGTGCAAAGCCTGATGGACCACGACGTGCCCAAGGCCAAACAGATGCTGGCCAGCTTTACCGACTACCTGCGCGCCAGCCTCACCACGCTGCGCAGCGACAGCAGCCCGGTGGCGCAAGAGCTGGCACTGGCGCAGTGTTATCTGGAGTTGCTGCAGGCCCGAATGGAGGACCGGCTGCAATTCAGCATCAGCGCCGACGAGGCCACGCGTGCACTGCCGCTGCCGCCGCTGCTGCTGCAGCCCTTGGTGGAAAACGCGGTGGTGCACGGCCTGGAGCCCAGCATTGACGGCGGCACGGTGTTTGTCAGCGCACGCCGGCAAGGCACGCAGCTGGTGCTTGAAGTGCAGGACAACGGCATGGGCCTGGATGCGCCGGCCCGCCCCGGCCGCCGCAGCGCTGCCGGCCATGGCATGGCGCTGGCCAACATCCGCCAGCGCCTGCTCACCCGCTACGGCAGCGCGGCCACGCTGGAAGTGAGCGCCACCCACCCGGGCACGCTCGCCCGCATCACGCTTCCGCTGGAAAACGCATGACCACAGCCCTGATCGCCGACGACGAACCGCACCTGGCACGCGCGTTGGCCGCCGAGCTGGCACGCCTGTGGCCCGAACTGCAGATCGTGCACGTGGCGCGCAACGGCGTGGAAGCGGCCGAACGCATCGCCGCGCTGCAGCCAGACCTGGCGTTTCTGGACATCCAGATGCCGGGCCTGACCGGGCTGGAAGTGGCGCAGGGCATCGAGGGCAGCACCCGGGTGGTGTTTGTCACGGCCTACGACGAGTACGCCGTGCAGGCCTTTGAACAAGAGGCGCTGGACTACGTGCTCAAGCCCGTCAAGACCGAACGCCTGCAGCGCACGCTGGAGCGTGTGCAGCGTGCATTCGTCCAGCCCGGGGCCGACGACAGCGCCCAACTGTTGGCAGCACTGAAGAAGCTGGTGCCGACTGCGGCCGCCGCTTCAGCACCCACGGAACGCCTGCGCTGGGTGCGCGCCAGCAGCGGTGACCTGACGCACCAGGT
>CAZUKT010000725.1:0-2127 GCA_964620975.1 uncultured Rubrivivax sp.
GCCAGCAGTGGACAGCTCGGTCCAAAAACAAAACGCAGTGGGTGCTGGCTGCTCCCCACTGCGCTGCAGGCGCGGCCTGGTGGCCGGGCCAGCCCTGAATGCTACTTGACGTCTTTCCAGAACGATGCGTTCAGGCGCCAGGCGATGACGGTGAACACCGACAGGAACAGCAGCACCCACACACCCAGGCGCACACGCTGGCCCTGCACGGGCTCGCTCATCCACTGCAGGTAGGCCACCAGGTCAGCCACCGTGTTGTTGTATTCGGCGGTGCTCAAGGTGCCTGCGGTGATGGGCTCAAAACCCTTGAACACGTGCAAGGTCTTGGCAGCGTCGTGCGGGTCTTTTTCTTCGGCGTACACGGCGCGCTGCTGGCCTTGCAGTTCCCACAGCGCATGTGGCATGGCCGCGTTGGGAAAGACAAGATTGTTCCAGCCAATGGGCTTGGTGTCGTCGCGGTAAAAGCTGCGCAGGTAGGTGTACAGGTAGTCGGCGCCGCTGCCCATGGCACCGTTGGCACGCGACCGCGCCACCAGCGCCAGGTCGGGCGGGGCCGCGCCAAACCACTCTTTGGCGTCCTTGGGATCCAGCGCGATCTTCATCGTCTCGCCGACCTTGGCGCCGGTGAAGATGAGGTTGCGTTTGATCTGGTCTTCGGTGAGGCCGATGTCGCGCAGGCGGTTGTAGCGCACATAGGCTGCCGAATGGCAGTTCATGCAGTAATTGGCAAACACCTTGGCGCCGTTTTGCAGCGCTGCCAGGTCAGTCATGCGCTGGGTGGGGAACTTGTCCCAGGCCGGGCCCGCCGTGTTGGCATGGGCTGAAACCACAAACGCCAGCGCGGCGAGCAACGAGAGGATCAGTTTCTTCATGGACATGTGCTCCGACGCTCGCTTCAATGGGCGTGGAAAGTCACGCGATCAGGCACCGGCTTGAATTCGCCAATGCGGCTCCACCAGGGCATGAGCAGGAAAAAGCCAAAGTAGAACAGCGTGCCGATCTGCGAAACCAGTGTGCCCACTGCCCTGGGCGGCTGAATGCCAAGGTAGCCCAGCACGAAGAAGTTGATGACGAAAATGCCGTACAGCACCTTGTTCCAGTTCGGGCGGTATCGAATGCTCTTGACAGGACTGTTGTCCAGCCAGGGCAGCGGGAACAACACCATCACGGCAACGCCCATCACCACGACACCGTAGAACTTGGCATCGAAGGTCTTCAACAGCACGGCCACCACCACGGCAGCGCCCAGCGGCACCCACTTCCACAGACCCTTGAAGCCGCCAAACAAAAAGGCCAGCACACCCGCCACGCCCACCAAGCCCGCCAACACGTTGACGAAATCGTCGGTCACAGCACGCAGCATGGAGTAGTACGGCGTGAAGTACCACACCGGGGCGATGTGGGCCGGGGTCTGCAGCGGATCGGCCGGGATGAAGTTGTTGTATTCGAGGAAGTAGCCACCCATCTCGGGCGCAAAGAACACGATCGCCGAGAAGATCATCAGGAACACCGCCACGCCCACGATGTCGTGCACCGTGTAGTAGGGGTGGAAGGGGATACCGTCCAGCGGGATCTGGGTGCCGGGCACCAACTTGGCCTTGATCTCGACGCCATCAGGGTTGTTGGAACCCACATCGTGCAGCGCCAGCAAGTGCGCCACCACCAGGCCCAGCAAGACCAGCGGCACAGCGATGACGTGGAATGCAAAGAAACGGTTGAGCGTGGCGTCGCCCACCACAAAGTCACCACGGATCAGCAGCGACAAATCGGGGCCGATAAAGGGGATGGCGGCAAACAAGTTGATGATGACCTGGGCGCCCCAGTAGCTCATCTGGCCCCAAGGCAGCAGATAGCCCATGAAGGCCTCGGCCATGAGCGCCAGGAAGATGGCGCAGCCAAAGATCCACACCAGCTCACGCGGTTTGCGATAGCTGCCGTAGATGAGGCCACGGAACATGTGCAGGTAGACGCAGATAAAAAACGCACTGGCCCCGGTGGAGTGCATGTAGCGCACCAGCCAGCCCCAGGGCACGTCGCGCATGATGTACTCGACCGACTCGAACGCGTAGCGCGCGTCCGGCTTGTAGTGCATGGTGAGGAAGATGCCGGTGACGATCTGGATCACCA
>CAZUKT010000726.1:0-2127 GCA_964620975.1 uncultured Rubrivivax sp.
CCAGTCCCCGAGGCCGACCTTGCCGGACTCGTCACGCTTGAACCATTCCTTGACCTTGTTCGCCACTTCGGGCTGCAGGCGGCCGTCTTGCGTCCACTCTTCAAGAAACTCCACGCAGCGCGGGTCGCTGAGCTTGAAGAAAAAGTGCTCGCTGGTGCGCAACACCGGCGTGGCACCTGTCAGTGCCGAAACGGGGTTCTTCAGGTCGGTGGGGGCGTACACCGCGCCGCAGACCTCGCAGTTGTCGCCGTACTGGTCGAGCGCGCCGCAGTTGGGGCACTGGCCCTTGATGAAGCGGTCGGGCAGGAACATGCCTTTTTCTGGGTCGTAGAACTGCTCCACCGAGCGCACGTCTATCAAGTCGTTGCTGCGCAGCGCACGGTAGATGCCTTGCGCCAGCGCGTGGTTTTCGGGCGCGTCGGTGCTGTGCCAGTTGTCAAAGGCGATGTGAAAGCCGTCGAGGTAGGGCTTGCGCCCGGCTGCGATGCCCGCCACAAAGTCCTGCGGTGTCTGGCCGGCCTTTTCAGCGGCAATCATGATGGGCGCGCCGTGGGCGTCGTCAGCGCAGACAAAGTGCACCTCGTGCCCCAACATGCGCTGCAATCGCACCCAGGTGTCGGCCTGGATGTACTCCATCATGTGGCCGATGTGGAATGCGGCGTTGGCGTAGGGCAGGGCGGTGGTGACAAACAGCTTGCGGCTCATGGGGTGATTCTAGGAGGCTGTGGCACCCCTGGCGGCGCACAACGGCGGGCTCTGCGACACTTGCCCACAGCAAGTTGGCATGTGCCACCTCCACCAGCCCGCCAGCGGGTACAGCACCGTCCATGGACCCCATGAAAATCAAGATCCGGGCCGCATCGGCCACTCTGGCATTCGCGGCCTGCGTGGGCCCGTGTGCGGCGCAGGCCACAGCCCCCGCTGACACCGGCCTGCGGCAATGCCGGGCGGTCGCCGACGCGCAGGCCCGCCTGGCTTGTTATGACGCGATGCCGCTGTCGGGGCCCGCACCTGCGGCGGCCCCGGCTGCAGCCACAGCAGCCTCAACAGCAGCCGCAAAACCAGCCGCAATTGCCACCGCAACAGCAGCCGCAACAGCAGCCACTGCGCCGGCCCCATCACCGGCGCCCGCAGCCGCGCCGGCCCTCATTGGCGCGGTTGCCGTGGCGCCCGCCGTTGCACCCACCACGGGGCCTTCGCCCCAGGCAGAACGTTTTGGTCTGGACACTGGCAAAGAAGTGCTGCAATCCATTTCCAGCAGCCTGCCCGGCCCGTTTGCAGGCTGGGGCCCGCGCACGCGTTTTGTGCTCGCCAACGGCCAGGTCTGGCAGGTGGCCGACGGCAGCTCTGCGGTTTATGGTCTGCACAACCCCAAAGTCGTCGTGCGCAAGGCCTTCATGTCCGGCTTTGAGCTGGAAATCGAAGGCGTCAACCAGGTGCCACGCGTGCGGCGGGTGCCCTGACGCACCCGCCTTTCACCCTTATGGCACTTGCGCCAGAGTCGCTCCGCTAGACTCGCGCCCTTCTTTCCGTCTGGCCTTGCAGGAGATCCGGCCCATGCCCACCCCCGTCCAAGAAACGGCTTTGCTCGATGCCTTGAAAGCCGTTGTCGACCCCAACACGGGCAAGGACTTCGTCAGCTCGCGCGCTGTCAAGAATCTGCGCATCGAAGACGGCGACGTGGCCTTTTCGGTGGAACTGGGTTACCCCGGCAAAAGCCAGCACACGGCGTTGCGCAAGGCCCTGGTGGCGGCAGCCCGCAGCGTGGCCGGCGTCAGCAACGTCAGCGTCGAGATCAGCACCAAGATCGTGTCGCATGCCGTGCAGCGTGGTGTGCAACTGCTGCCGCGGGTGAAGAACGTCATTGCCGTGGCCTCGGGCAAGGGCGGTGTGGGCAAGAGCACCACCACCGTCAACCTGGCGCTGGCGCTGGCCGCTGAAGGCGCCAGCGTGGGCATCCTCGACGCCGACATCTATGGCCCGAGCCAACCCATGATGATGGGCCTGAGTGGCCGGCCTGAAAGCGAAGACGGCAAGTCCATCGAGCCGATGGAAAACTACGGCGTGCAGGTCATGAGCATCGGTTTCCTGATCGAGCCCGACCAGGCCATGATCTGGCGCGGCCCC
>CAZUKT010000727.1:0-851 GCA_964620975.1 uncultured Rubrivivax sp.
GGCGATCAGGACGCCCAATGTGGCGAAACTCATCCAGCGTGGGACCGAATGGGCGAAGGTAAGCATGGTGCCGACTGGCGCGCGGCTTGTTGTGCTGGGCACGACCGTTGCCGCCTTGCCGATCTCCGAGGCCGACCTTGGCTTGCCATGGAACTGGCGCATCGGCCCCGCCTCAAAGCCGGTTAGCGATGAGACCTTTGTCGCCGTAGCCTTCACCCCGGAAGGCGCTGGGCTGCGGCCGTTTTCGGTCGCACATGTCGAACAGCCTTGGCGCACCGGCCGCAGCCCCGGCGATCTGACGATTCGTTGGATGCGCCGGTCGCGGTCACTTGCCGCTGACACCTGGGGCGCGGGCGATGTGCCTTTGGCCGAGGACAGTGAAGCCTACGAGGTGGAAATCCGTGATGGCAGTACCGTCAAGCGGACGCTGACTACCACCACAACGAGTGTCCTCTACAGCGCCGCACAGCAGACCACCGATTGGGGCGCACCGCTTGGCCCCGGCCAATCCCTCGCCCTCCGCATCTACCAGCTCTCGGCCCTGATCGGCCGGGGCACTGCGCGATCCGTCACGCTCACCTTCTGAAAGCAGGATCATGTCCGACACCACCACCCATCTCCTGCTGCCCTACATCCTGGCATCGCAGGCGCAGAAGCATGTCACCCACAACGAGGCGCTGCGGCTGCTGGATGCAATGGTGCAACTGTCGGTCCTCGACCGCACGCGCACCACGCACCGCAACCTGCCGGTGTTCAACGAGCGCAGCGACCCCGCTCTGCGCGAGGCCATCATCGCCGCCGAGCCCGCCCCCTGGGCGCAGGTGCTGCGCCAGGCCCAGCCCGCGCCCGCC
>CAZUKT010000727.1:861-2116 GCA_964620975.1 uncultured Rubrivivax sp.
GGTCCTCGACCGAACCCGCACCGCCCCACCGGTCAGCCCAACCGACGGCGATCGGCATATCGTGGCGTCGGGCGCAACGGGTGTCTGGGCAGGCTGGGATCTGAACGTCGCCTTCTGGGTCGACGGAGTCTGGATGCGGCTGGTGCCACGCCCGGGTTGGCTGGCTTGGATCGCGGATGAGGCGGCCTTTGTCGTCTGGAATGGGTCGGCCTGGGATCTGGTCGGCGAACCGATCGACGTGTCCGATGCTGTTTTCAGCCTGGTGAACGACGCCGATCCGACCAAGAAAGCGCTGTTCTCGCTCTCGGGCATCAGCACCGGTTCGACACGAACCTTCACGTTGCCGAACACATCATCCGAAATGGCAATACTTGCTGGCACGCAGACCTTCAGTGGCAACAAGACCTTCTCCGGATCCCTGACCGCGTCAGGTGCCGTGTCCATCACCGGCACGCTATCAGCCTCGGGCACGGTCACGGTTTCGGCGGCGGCGGCCTCGATCGGCACCGCCATCACAGCTGCGACATACGGCATGGGCACGGGGGACAACCCGACTGGCGTGACCAAGACCCTGAACCTTGGGACAGGCGGCGCGTCCGGATCGACCACCGTCGTCAACATCGGGTCGGCCACAGCTGGCGCGGGCGGCACCACGGTCGTGAACACGCCCACGGTCACCTTCGCCAATGCCGTGACACAGGTCGGCATGCCGCAAGCGAACCTGACGGCGCAGCTCTTGGGCCTTGGTGGCGCGACGGCCGACAGTTTCAACCGACTGTCGATGAACACGCCAGCCGTGCTGCTGAACAACGCCGGAGCCGGGATCGAAGCCACTGTCAACAAGGCAGCTGCTGGGAACGACGCCGCCTTCGCATTCAAGACCGGCTTTTCGGCCCGTGCCCTGATCGGGCTTTTGGGCAACGACAACTTCAGCTTCAAGGTGAGCCCGAACGGATCAACGTTTTTCGATGCCATCGTGGTGGATCGCACCAATGGCCAGGTCGAACTGCCACAGCCTACCGTCCTGCCGGGGCTGAACGCCGCTCCAACCCCACCGCCGTCAGGCAAGACCTCGGTTTACGCACGAAACCGCGCTGGAGCGCCGTGGATCGATGTGATGCGACCCTCGGGCCGGGACTTCCCGCTGCAGCCGCATTTCGGGGTCAACCGGATTGCCAACTGGTCGCCCTCGATCACGACTACAATCACCACCGAGGGTCTTCCGATCACCAACGTCGGCACCGTCTCGCATCCG
>CAZUKT010000728.1:0-2113 GCA_964620975.1 uncultured Rubrivivax sp.
GTGTCGCCTTTTTCCAGCTTCAGGCGCGCCAGCAATTCCTTGGGCAGCACCACGCCGAGTGAATTGCCGATCTGCGTGATCTTGAGGGTGGTCATGGCGGGCTCCGTTATTACAACGGTAATACTAAACCGCTGCAGCAGCCGCAACAAGCGGCGTCGTGGACCGACGCACGGCGGATCCGACAGGCTCGGGATGAGTGACCCCCGCTACCGATCCGCGCGCGCGTTGACTGCAGCCAAGAACTCGTAAAGCCGCGCCAAGTCAGCCAGCGCCTTGCTGGTCCACTTCAGATCCATCACTCGGGCAATGGCAACGGGGCGCCGGTGTCCAGGCTGGATGCCCAGGCATGCACCGCACGGTGGTCAATGACCCGCCTTGCATCCACGTCGGCCAAGGCCTCAAGGGTGAGGCGCCGCCGCTCTTCTTCCTGATCTACCCAGGCCGTCAACGCCTGCTTGATGATCCAGCCACGCGAGCGGTCAAGACGAGCGGCCAACTGATCAGCCTTTTCGGCCAGCGGCAAAGGGACATGGGCCGTAAGCACCTTTGTGTTCATGACGATCCCCGTTTACTCACAGTTAATCGCATCGATTGACAGTGACTCCTGCAAGATCGACGCCGATTCGATGCGGAGGCAGCACCAGCTTGCCATGGCCGCCCATCGATCTCAAGTTGATTGGCGATGTCGGCTTCCGAGATGACCTTGCTGCGCATCAGCCTTGACGCCGTCAGGGCCCGTCCGGGAGCAACCACCCACGGCACCTGTGCGCACACCAATTGGCTGGCAGCGCAGCTACAGCCATTGCTAAACTAGTCAGCGTACTAGTCACAAAGAGGTGCCCTATGCAAGCATGGCCGATTCAGGATGCCAAGGCGCGGTTCAGCGAGTTTCTTGAAACCTGCATCGCACAGGGGCCGCAGATGGTCACAAAGAGGGGCTCTGAAGCGGCGGTACTTGTTGCTGTGGACGAGTGGCGGCGGCTTCAGGCAGCAGCGCGGCCATCACTCAAACAGCTTCTGCTGACTGACCAGGCCCGAGGTGAGTTTGATCTGCCTGCACGGGGGTTGGCCCGCAGGCGTGCGCCAACTGCGGCAAGGTAAGCCTGATGTACCTGCTTGACACCTACGTGGTTTACGAACTTCGAAAGCCCAAGCCCCATGGCGCGGTGCTGGCCTGGTTGGGTTCAGTCGACGACGCGCAGTTGCACCTTTGCGCAGTGACCATCGGTGAAATTCAGGCTGGCATCGAACTGACGCGCGAGCAGGACGAGGCCAAGGCTCTGGAGATTCAGACCTGGCTGGATTTGGTAGCGGCTTCGTACAACGTGCTTCCCATGGACGCTGCGGCTTTCAGGGCCTGGGCTCAGTTGATGCACAGAAAGTCCGACACCGTGTACGAGGACGCCATGATTGCCGCCACAGCCAAGATTCATGGCCTGACTGTCGTGACCAGGAACGTGGCTGACTTCAAGACTTTTGGCGTTGCGTTGCTCAACCCGTTCAAGCCGTAGCGGGCCACATGGTGCGCGCGCCGCAGACTAGCGGCCGCCCGGCGTGGAAGTTGGTGCCTACCGGCCAGCACTTTGAGCCCAACATGAGCACCGTGTTCTTTGACGAACTGCGCATCCCCAAGCCCGACGTGCACTTCAACAGCGGTGGCACGGGCATGCCCCGAGGAGAGCCAAACAAGCGCACCCGCGCCTCGGGGCCCGCCACCGTGGCCACCGCGCACTTGATGGCTTCAATTTGTGGCTGCTGAATTCGCATGAGGTCGAGTCTAGGGCGAGCGGCCAGCGCGGAAGAATTCTCAACCCAGCAATCCCGACGCCGCCGCCTGCCTGGCTTGTCAGTCACACGCCGCGCCAATCAGCCACGGCGCCTGCACGCGGCCCAAGCGGCTGGCCACCCAGGCCTTTTTGCTGCGCTGACAACCCACCCCGTGCTGGCAGACAGCGACGGCGACGGCATTGCCGACGCGCAAGACCGCTGCCCCGGCACAGCCGCGCTTGTCACCACCGACGCCAGCGGTTGCAGTTTCAGCCAACGCTGAAGCCCTGGTGTGATGGCAATTGCCGTCGGACGGCAACTGTCAGGCCTGCAAGCGCATCAACAG
>CAZUKT010000729.1:0-2107 GCA_964620975.1 uncultured Rubrivivax sp.
GCGCGGCGGCGGGCGGCGCTTATGCAGCGGCCGCTGGGGTTCTGGAAGTTGGGCAGCAGGTACACAAACCGCGCACCGCGTGCGGCGTGCAGCGTGTCGGGGCTGGGGCCGTCGTCGTCGCCGTCCAGGGCCACAAATTCGGCTTCGTAGGGCGCAAAGGCCTGCAGCGCGCCCAGGTAGGTGGGCGCTTCCACGGCCACGGTGCTGCCGGGGTCGATGAGCACCTTGCCCACCAGGTCGAGCCCCTGCTGCGAGCCTGTGGTGATGAGCACCTGCGACGCGTCGGCCACCACGCCGTGGCTGGCCATCTCGGCGGCCACCCATTCACGCAGCGGCGCGTAGCCTTCGCTGGCGGCGTATTGCAGCGCTTCACGCGGGGTGTCGCGCAGCACACGCGCCGTGGCCTCTTGCATGGCGGCCACCGGAAAGGTGTCGGCCGAGGGCAGCCCGCCGGCCAGAGAAATGATGCCCGGCCGCTCGGTGACTTTCAGGATCTCGCGGATGGTGGACGGGTTGAGCCGCTCGGCGCGGCGGGCCATCTGCCAGGTCATGGTGCGTTTCCTTGGGGGTGTGGGGATGGGGGTAAGGCGTCGGCCAGCATCCAGTCCACCGCCGCGGCCGCATGCAGCACGGTGGTGTCGAACACGGGCAAGGGGCTGCAGGTGGTGTCGATGAGCATGCCGATCTCGGTGCAGCCCAGGATCACGGCCTGCGCGCCTTGCTGGCGCTGGCGTTCGATCATCGCCACCACCGCCGTGCGCGACGCGTCACGCACCTGGCCCCGGCACAGTTCGTCAAAGATCACGCGGTGCATCAGCGTGCGGTCTTCTGGCCCGGGCACGCTGATTTGCAGGCCAAAGCGCTGCGCCAGGTGGTCGGCCACGATGCTGCGGTCTTCCATGGTGAAGCGCGTGCCCAGCAACGCTGCGTGCTGCACACCCGCCGCCTGCAGTGCGGCGCCGGTGGCGTCGGCAATGTGCAGCAGGGGCAGGCCGGTGCCGGCTTCAATGTGCGCTGCCACCTTGTGCATGGTGTTGGTGGCCAGCACCAGGGCCTGCGCCCCGGCTTGCTGCAGGCCCCTGGCGGCGTGGGTCAGCAAGGCGGCGGTGCCGGGCCAGTCGGCCGCCGACTGCAGGGCCGCCACCTCGGCAAAGTCCACGCTGTGCAGCACCAGCGCGGCGCTGTGCAGGCCACCCAGACGCTGTGCCACGCCTTGGTTGAGCAGCCGGTAGTACACGGCCGTGGACTCCCAACTCATGCCCCCCAGCACGCCCAAGGTCCGCATCGGGGTTTGCACAGGCCTTTGCGTCGCACTCATCGTCAAGCCCCCTGCGGCGCACGCGCCACCGGCAAGCGCCGGCCCGCAAACACCACGGCAATCACTGCCAATGAAAAGCCCAGCGTCACCGGCTCCAGCGTTTCGCCCAGCACCGGCACGGCAAACAGCAGCGCCAGAAAGGGCTGCAGCAGTTGCACCTGGCTCACGCGCACCACGCCGCCCAGGGCCAGGCCGCGATACCAGGCGAAGAAACCCAGCCACATGGAGAACACCGACGCGTAGGCAAAACCCAGCCAGGCCGTGCCACGCACCGGAGCGGCCGGCAGCAGCCAAAGCGCCAGCGGCAGCGTAAAGGGCAACGAGCCCACCAGCACCCAGCAGATGACCTGCTGCGCCGGCATGGCCGCCGCCACCTGCGCACCGCCCACGTAGCCGATGGCCGCGCTCAGCACCGCCAGCAGCAGCCAGCCGTCGGCCCAACCCAGCCGGCCACCGCCTTGCCACGCGGCAAAGGCCAGCACCAGCGTGCAGCCCAGCACCGCGCAGGCCCAGAAAGCCGTTGAAGGCCGCTGGCGCAGCACCAGCGCGGCCACCACGGCCGTGGCCAACGGCAGCACCCCGGTGACCACGGCCGCATGCATGGCGTCCACCTGCCGCAGGGCCAGGCCAATGAAGAGCGGGAAGCCCAGCACCGTGCCCAGGGCGCTGACCACCAGCGGCCGCCAGTGGGCCCGCGCCGGCCAGGGCGCGCGCACGGCCAGCAGGTAAAGCGCGCTCAAGAGGCCGGCCATGGCGACACGGCCGGCGGTGACAAAGCCCGGCGAAAGC
>CAZUKT010000730.1:0-2105 GCA_964620975.1 uncultured Rubrivivax sp.
GCGTGGTGACGAGCTTGCGGTCCACCGGCGAGACCTCGAAGTCGAAGCCCGCCATATCGCGATGCACCGGGAACTTCGCAGCCTTCATCTGGTGGCTGACCGAGCGCATCGAGCGGTCCGTGCCTTCGGCCTGCAGCAGATGCTCGATCAGCCAGCGTGAGGACTCGATGCCGGCATTGCCACCTTGCTCGACCAGATCGGCCCACGCGCCGGCCATGCCGTGCAAGCGCAGCGACTTGAGTTCGACCAGCACGTCAGTCTTCATGGCCGACTCCCTCGGTGGTGGCAGTGGCGCTGACTTCGTCGGCCGTCGTGCTGTCGGCACGCAGCCTGTCGTAGCGCGCGGTGTCCGCCAGCGGCGGCATGCTGGTCTTCAGGTGCGTGGCTGCCGTGGGCGGCGCCGGCACTGCGTTCAGCCGGCCCAGCACGTTGACCACGTGCTCCACGCTGACCTTGCCCGGCGGCCCGGTCTCCAGTGCCAGTTCCACCGCCACCAGCACCGCATCCAGCCCGGCCGTCAGCACGATGGCCAGCACCTGCGCCATCACGCGGTCACCACCTGGGCTGCGCAGCAGGCCCCGGCGCAGCCGCTGCAGCGGCTCGGGCATGTCGGCGAACGGCGCCCCGTTCCTCAGCGCACCAGGCTTCCTCTGCAGCAGCGGGATGTAGTGCTGCCAGTCGTACCTCGTCTCCCCGGCGTTGCTCAGCCGGTCGTGGCGGGCCACTACTCTGTCGTCGGCCACCACCACCACGCTGGCCGGGTACAGCCGCGTGCTGACCATCTGCCCGTACAGCTCGCACGGCACCGAGTAGCGGTTGCGCGCCACCGACACCAGGCAGGTGCTGGACACCCGCGCCGGCTTCTCGACATAGCCGTCGAACGGCGTGGGCATGGGCATCAGGTGCGAGCGCTCGTGCTCCAGCATCTCGGCCACGCTGAACTGCTCGTGCTCGGGGTGACGCACCTCCTCCCACAAGGCCCGGCAGCGCTGCCCCAGCCACGCGTTGAGCTCGGTGAAGCTGCCGAACTTGACCTTGGCCGCATCGATCCAGATGCGCCGGCGGCTGTCCTGCACGTTCTTCTCGACGACACCCTTCTCCCAACCAGAAGCGACGTTGCAGAAGTCGGGGTCGACCAGGTAGTGCGCGCACATGGTCGCGAAGCGCTCGTTGACGACACGGCCCTTGCCCTTCTTGACCTTGTCCACGGCCGTCTTCATGTTGTCGTAGATGCCCCGGCGGGCCACCCCGCCCAGGGCCGCGAACGAGCGCGTGTGGGCATCGAACAGCATCTCGTGGCCCTGGCTGGGGTAGGCCACCAGCCAGAACGCCCGCGAGGCACACAGCTTCATGTGCGAGACCTGCACCCGGTAGTAGATGCCGCCCACCACCAAGCCTTCTTCGCTCCAGTCGAACTGGTAGGCCTCGCCCAACTCGAAGGCCAGTGGGATGAAGGCGTTGGCCACCGCGGCCTGGCCTTCCTGCTCGCGCCAGGCGCGGATGAAGTCGGTCACCCGGCTGTAGCCGCCGTCGTAGCCGGCAGACTTGATCTCGGCATACAGCGCCCGGGCCGTGCGCCGTTCGTGCCGCGGGCGCCGGGCATCGGCCTTCAAGGCCTGCCGCAGCACTTCGTGGAACGCCGTGAGCTTGCAGGGCTGCTCGCCGCGCTGGTACTTCGGCGGGCCATCGACCTCGCCATGCAACCACTTCGAGATCGTGTTGCGCGACAACCCCGTGATGCGCGCAATCTCGCGCACCGACTTCTTCTTGCGGCTATGCAATCGCCGAATCCTGCCAATCATGTCCATGGTGATCACTCCTCGTCCTCTGCTGCACAAAATTGCAGCAGGGTAGGTTGTTCACCTGGCTCAGTTTTGGGTCGGCACAACCCTCAAAAGTGGCTCAGTTTTCGGTCGGCGCCAACACCGCTATAGCTTTGGATTTGCCCTGCTCATGCTCGACATCATGGGCGCCACCGGCCTGAAAGTGCCTCATCTGCTGGGTACCCGTCCGCAGCGTCGCTCCCGCTCCGCTTGAAGCGACCAGCGTCGCCAGCGAGGCACCGGTCACGCGCACAGCCTACCTCAGGTACTTGCGAAACATGC
>CAZUKT010000731.1:0-2092 GCA_964620975.1 uncultured Rubrivivax sp.
GCTTTCGCCACTACCCCCTCAAGATAGCGTGTCTACCAATTTCACCACGTCGGCACGACGTTTCTTGACTTGCAAACTGCCCGGTTTGCATGAGGCGGTGGCTCCCCAGGGCAGCTTTAAATTCTATCCCGAATATGGGCCACAGCCCTTGCGGGGGCCTGACCCGGGGCGCTACTTGGACGCTGCAGCAGCAGGTGCGGGCACCGCCGGCGCAGCCGGTGCTGGCGCACCGCCGGGAATCACACCCACGGCGGGTGTGCTGGCCGCCGGTGCAGCGCTGTCAAGCACGCTGCCACCCGTTGCCGTGCCACGCATGCTGGTGCTGCTGCCCATGAAGGTGAGCGCCAGTGTGCACACGAAGAACACGGTGGCGCAGGCTGCCGTGGCACGCGAAAGAAAGTTGGCACTGCCAGTGGCACCAAACAGGCTGCCCGACGCGCCGCTGCCAAACGACGCCCCCATGTCGGCACCTTTGCCGTGCTGAATGAGCACAAGGCCGATCATGGTCAGCGCCGACAGCATTTGCGCCGCCAGGATCAGGGTCATCCATATTTGCATGATGAAAAAAGCTCCAGGGTCTCGTTCAGGTCGACGCGCGACAGATGGCAATGAAGTCGCTCGCCTTGAGCGACGCGCCACCAATCAGCCCGCCGTCGATGTCGGGTTGTGCAAACAGCGTGGCGGCGTTGTCGGCCTTGACGCTGCCGCCGTAAAGAATCTTCATGCTGTCGCCACGGCCCGTGGCCGCGTGCAGTTGGGCGCGCAGAACGGCATGCACCTCTTGCGCCTGCTCAGGGCTCGCGGTGCGGCCGGTGCCAATGGCCCACACGGGCTCGTAGGCCACCACCATCTCGGCGGCGCAATGCGCCAGTTGGTGGATGACGGCCGACAGTTGGCGCTTGACCACGGCTTCGGTCTGGCCGGCTTCACGCTCGGCCAGGGTCTCACCCACGCACACGATGGGCGTCACGCCCTTGGCAAGCGCGGCCTGCGCCTTCTGTGCCACCAGCACGTCGCTTTCGGCGTGCTGGGCGCGGCGCTCTGAGTGCCCCACAAGAGCGTAGCGGCACCCACATTCGGCCAGCATGCCGGCGGACACCTCGCCGGTGTAGGCGCCCTGTTCGTGCGCGGACACGTCTTGCGCGCCCCAGCGCAAATCACTGCCCGCCAGCGTGGCTGCCGTTTCGTTGACAAAGACAAAAGGCACACACACGGCCACGTCCAGCCGATAGGGCCGTGCCGTGAGCAGCGCCGACAACAACTCTGCGTTGGCGGCACGGGTGCCGTGCATCTTCCAGTTGCCCACCACAAGTTTGCGTCGCATATCTTGCCTCACGGGTTGGTGACTCAGTGTTGCCATGTCAGCACGATCTTGCCGACGTGGGTGCTCGATTCCATCAGCGCGTGCGCCTGCGCCGCCAGTGCGGCCGGGAACACCTGGTGGATGATCGGCTTGACCTGGCCGGACTCAATCATCGGCCACACTTGGGCTCGCAATTGCTGCGCCAGCAGGGTCTTGTAGGCCACGGTGCGCGGGCGCAGCGTGGAGCCGGTGACGCTGATGCGCTTGCGCAGCAGCAGGCCAGCGTCGATCTGACACTGGGTACCCCCCTGCACGGCAATCAGCGCCAGGCGGCTGTCTTCGGCCATGCACTGCAGTTCGCGGCCTATGTACTCGCCCGCCACCATGTCCAGCACCACGTGGGCACCAGCGCCGGCGGTGAGCCGTTTGACTTCGGCCACAAAGTCATGCGTGCGGTAGTTGATGGCGTGGTCGGCACCAATGGCCACGCAGGCCGCGCACTTGTCGTCGCTGCCGGCGGTAATGATGACCCGCGCACCGTGCGCCTTGGCCAACTGGATCGCCGTGACGCCAATGCCGCTGGAGCCACCCTGCACCAGCAGCGTCTCGCCCCGCTGCAGGCCCGCAATGGCAAACACGTTTTGCCAGACGGTGAAAAAAGTCTCGGGCAGACTCGCCGCCTGCACCATGTTCAGCCCGGCCGGGACGGGCAGGCACTGGCCTGCAGGTGCCACGCAGTACTCGGCGTAGCCGCCACCAGCCACTAGGGCACACACATCGTCACCGATG
>CAZUKT010000732.1:0-2087 GCA_964620975.1 uncultured Rubrivivax sp.
ATGATCTGCACGGTGTTGACGGGGAAATGCGGATTGCTCCGGAACGCGGTGAGACCGTGCTTGCGGATGAACCGCTCGGTCTCGCGGCGGGCGTACTCGCCCTTGTTCCTGATGCCCTTGAACTGCACCATGGGCGGCTGGTTGTTCGTCAGCTTGAAGACGCCGCCGAGCAGTACCGGAACATAGGCGATCTGCACGCCGGTCCGCGCCGCAAGGGCGGGCAGGACCTTGTGGAAGAAATAGGCGTTGGGGCTGCCGAAATCGAAGTGAAACTCGACTCTTGGACTCATGATCAGACCCTCCGAGGGGACATGGTACTCACTTGGCCTGTTGAAGAGGCCGTTGCAAAAGGGCCAGCGCCGCGCCGGTCATCAACACGCCCGCGGCCACCAGCAGACCGATGCCGATGTTGCCAAAAAAGTCTGCCACCAGCCCGGCGCCATAGGGGCCCGCGATCTGGGCCACGGCAAAGATCAGCGTGAACAGGCTGATGGCGCTTCCCCAGGCTTGTGGCGGCAGGTTCTGCCGCACGAAGTTTGCTCCCGCGCCCGGTACCATGAAGACCGACAGGCCGAAGACCACTGCCGACACCAACAGCACGGGCCCTTTCGGCAGCACCACCGGCAAGGCGGTGCCGATGGCGATGCAGGTCATGATCAGGGCCATCGGCAAGCCCGAGGCATGGCGCGCCATGACGCGCCGCCACACGAACGGCGACAGGCAGATGCTGGCGCCCAGCACGACCCACACGAACGCGATGAAGCCGGCGCTCGCGCGCTGCTCGCTCATCCACGCCGACAGGAAAGTCAGGTAGACGAAGTAGCCCAGGCCGAAGCACGCATAGCCGGCCATCACGGGCAGCATGCGGCGCACCGGCAAGGGTGTCGGCTCGGTCGATCCAGCCTGCACCGGCGCGTGCAGCCGCGAGGCCGCCCAAAGGCCGAGCGGCAGGGTACACAGGCTGACGGCACCGATGGCCATCCAGCCCACCGGCCACGACGCTGGTCCCCATGCCTCCAGCATCAGCGGCAAGCTCCCGCCTGTCAGCACCACGCCCAGGCCACCACCCGCGCCGAACAGTATGGCGATGGCCAGCGCGCTGCGGCGTGCATCACCCGGGAACAGCCCCGCGGCGAGCGCGCCCGCGGTGGAGAACGACAGCGCCCCCAGCAGGCCCACGGCGAAGCGCCAGAACGTCTGCCATGCCAACCCGGCGTCCAGCCCCGTGGCCAGCAGTGCCACGGCGGTGGTGGCCATGCCGAAGGCGAAGATACGTGCGGGGGAGAAGCGGCGGATGATCACCATGGTGAGCACTGCACCCCCGAGGTAGCCCAGCGCGTTCGCTGTGTTCAACCAGCCGGCTTGCGCGTAGGTCCACCCCATCTCGGACTTCATCGCCGGAAGCAGCAGACCGTAGGCCAGGCGGGCAAAGCCGTGTGTCACGCAGACGCCCAGCGCGAGGCCGGCCAGCACCAGCCAGGGCCGCGCGAGGGCTGCGGTCGTCATGCGGCGCGCCGCTGGCTGCTCATGTGTCCTCGGAAGGTTTCTGCCGCCACGGCGATCAGCTCGTCGCTGCCGCAATTCGAATCAGGGTTGATTGACGCGAGCGTTGCTTTGTTGCCCCGAACGCCGCGGGATCGCACTCGAGCAATTCCTGCGCATGTTGCGCAATCGTTGCGTCGAACGCGCCGGCATCGACGATGGCGTCGAGGAACGGTGACATCGCCAACGACGGCGCGTTCGCCTTGCCGTCATCCATTGTCAGTGTGGCAACGCCGTCATGTTGCGCGAATGAAACGACTTCCGTCATGGATGCTTCCTGACCCTGTCCCCGCGCGGGTGCGGGATCGGTTCAATCGAACCCGTGGAAATGCGCAACATTGGCCAGTGCCTCGCGCACGCTCACCAGCGTGTTCTCGATCTTGGAATGATCGGCGAAGCCCAGCGCCATGCCCGAGACGAGCGCCTGGTCCGCCGGAATGCCCAGATGCTTGAAGACGGGTTTCTGATACGGGATCCACGCCGCCTGCGGGCAGGTGTCGAGGCCGAACTCCCTGGCCGCGAGCATGATCGTCTGCAGGTACATG
>CAZUKT010000733.1:0-2080 GCA_964620975.1 uncultured Rubrivivax sp.
CATTCTGGGCATGGGCCGCATCGGCCAGGCCATTGCCCGGCGCGGTGCACTCGGCTTTGGCATGCGCGTGATCTATCACAACCGCAGCCGCCTGGCGCCCGAGCAAGAAGCCCCCATTGCGGCCCGCTATGTGGACAAGGCGAGCCTGCTGCAAGAGGCCGACCACCTGATGCTGGTGCTGCCGTATTCGGCCGCCAGCCACCACAGCATCGGTGCGGCCGAGTTGGCGCAGATGAAGCCCACGGCCACGCTCACCAACGTGGCGCGCGGTGGCATCGTCGACGACGCAGCCTTGGCCGTGGCCCTGCGCCAGCGGCAGATTGCTGCGGCCGCCCTGGACGTGTTTGAAGGCGAGCCGCGTGTGCACCCTGACCTGCTGACGCTGCCCAACGTGGTGCTGACACCGCACATCGCCAGCGCCACAGTGGCCACGAGGCGCGCCATGGCCGACCTGGCCGCCACCAACCTGATTGCCGCGCTCACTGGCGGCACGCCGCCCACGCCCATCAACCCCCAGGTGCTGCAGGGCGGTGTGCTGCCCCACCGATGAACGGCGCGGGTTTCCGCGCTGAATACGTGCGGCGCATGCACCGAGTGGTCGAGCACATCGACATGCACCTGGCCGAACCGATGCTGCTGGCTGACCTGGCTGCGCTGGCGCACTTTTCGGCCTTTCACTTCCACCGCCTATTCAGCGCCTGGATGGGCGAAACGCTGGGTGACTACCTGTGGCGCCGCCGGTTGGAGGTGGCGGCGCAACGCCTGATCACGCAGCCCCGCACGCCGGTGCTGAACATTGCGCTTTCGGTGGGCTTTGGCTCGGGCGAGGCCTTTGCGCGCGCCTTCAAGCTGCGCTTTGCTTGCAGCCCCAGCCAATGGCGGCGGCTGCAGCAGGCGTCCCGGTTCGGCAAGGTCGATCAGGCCTTGGGCAATCTGGATCAGGCAGCCAGCACGAATGGCGGCCACGATGGCTTCTCCTCAAAACCACCTCTGAAGGAGACCTCGATGGTGATGAAAGTCCAGGTGATCAACCGCACCGCCACCCGCGTGGCCGCATTGCGTTACGTGGGGCCGTATGGGCCCGGCGTGGCCGCGTTCTGGCAGCAGCAGTTCTACCCCTTCCTGGCCCGGCATGGCCTGATGGGCCGGCCAATCTATGGCATCAGCCATGACGACCCCAGCATTGCCGCGCCCGAGAAGTGCCGCTACGACACCTGCGTCGAGGTGGAAACCGACTTTGTGCTGCCCGCCGGGGCCAACTTCGTGACCATCCCCGGCGGCAAGTACGCCACGCTGCCGTTTGTGGGCACTTCAGACACCATCGGCCCGGCATGGAGCGGCCTGTTGCGCAACTGGCTGCCCGACAGCGGCTACCAGCTCGACGGTCGGCCGGCCTTTGAGTACTACGCGCCAGGCTCGACCTTTGACGAAGCCACCGGCACCTTCAGCTGCGACATCGTGATCCCGGTGGCACCACTGCAAGGCTGAACGGCCACGGCGCGGTGCTGAGACAATCGTCACCGTGCCCGAATGGATGATTGCCGCGCTGCTGGCGTTGAACCTGCTGTTGTTGCTGTGGCTGGCCTGGCGGGCCAGCCGCCCGGCCGACGCTGCCCACGCGCGCGGCATTGAAAGGCTCGAACGCGAACTGCGCGACGAACTCGGCCGCCAGTGCCAGGCCACCCGGGGCGACCTGGCCAACTTCCAGCGTTTGCTGCTGGCGCAAGGCGGCGACGTGGCACGCACGCAAAACGAGCAGATCGATGCCTTTCGGGTGCAGCTGGCCGGCAGCGGACAGCAGACCGACGCCACCCTGCGCCGCCTGTCTGAAACGCTGGCTGAGCAAATGCGTTTGCTGTCCGACGCCAACGAACGCCGCCAGACTGAACTTCGCCAGACCGTGGAAACACGCCTGGCAGCGCTGCAAGACGGCAACGAAAAGAAGCTGGAGCAGATGCGCGCCACGGTGGACGAAAAACTGCACGCCACGCTGGAGCAACGCCTGGGCGAAAGCTTCAAGCAAGTGGCCGACCGGCTGGAGCAGGTGCACAAGGGCCTGGGAGAAATGCAGACGCTGGCG
>CAZUKT010000734.1:0-2077 GCA_964620975.1 uncultured Rubrivivax sp.
GCTCGAGATCGAGGACACCGGAGTCATGGTGCTGCAGCGGCCAGGCCCCAAGCATTTGCCAGGGGAAGCCTTCGTACATCGGCTGCTTTGATTTATCCCAGGGGATGGGGCGCGTGCCGATGAGCATTGGAATCACGGGACTACGCAGGCCAGCGGGCAGACTGGCAAGCTGTGCAATAACCATGGCGGTGGTGGAGGTCGAGGGTGCGCCGACCTCCATGGTGTAAAACTCCTGCTTGATCGCGGCCAGTTCGTACTCGCTGAATTTGTCGCCCTGGTGGCGCAAGTAGCTCTCGATCTGGAACTCGATGTCTTGCGTGCTGTAACCCAGCCCGCCCGTCTTCAGTTCACGGCCAAACTTGGCTTCCATGGCGTCGTCACTGAGGTAGGTGATGTGGCCGATCATGCGGGCCACGCGCAGGCCGCGCTTGGGCACTGTGCCCTTGGCGATGTAGTGGCCTTCGCAGAAGTCGGGGTCGGTGATGATGGCGCGCCGCGCCACTTCATTGAAGGCGATGTTCTGCGCGCTGAGGTTGGGCGCGGTGGCCACGGCAATGCAATGGCGCAGCCGCGTGGGGTGGCGCAGCGTCCAGTCCAGCGCCTGCATGCCACCCAGACTGCCGCCCAGCACGGCGGCCAGTTGGCTGATGCCCAGGGCGCTGACCAGCCGCACCTGCGCATCCACCCAGTCTTGCACCGTCACCACCGGAAAATCGGCGCCGTACACGGCCCCGGTGGCGGGGTTCACATGCATGGGCCCGGTGGAGCCAAAACAAGAGCCGGGGTTGTTGACGCCGATGACGAAAAAGCGGTTCGTGTCCAGCGGCTTGCCGGGGCCCACCAGGTTGTCC
This sequence comes from uncultured Rubrivivax sp., assembly GCA_964620975.1. GTDB lineage: Bacteria > Pseudomonadota > Gammaproteobacteria > Burkholderiales > Burkholderiaceae_C > Rubrivivax. The sequence goes on from CAZUKT010000734.1 coordinate 852, forward strand.
CACCAGCCCACACTGCCGTCGGCGTGGGTGCCTGCCACGTGGTGGCTGGCGTTGAGCGCGTGGCACACCAGCACGGCGTTGCTGCGCTCGGCGTTGAGCGTGCCGTAGGTTTCATACACCAGCGTGTAGTCGGCCAGCGCCGCGCCACTCTTCAGCGGCAGCGGCTCGCTGAAGTGCATGTGTTGTGGGGTGACCAGACCGACCGTGCCCATGAATGCAAAACCCGGCGCCGCCTGCAAGGCGGGCACCGGGTGAGGGGTGTCCCCTTTTAGCGGTATTTATTGAAGCGCCCGCAATTCGGAACAAATCGGCGCTGTGAGTGGGCAGTATAGCCAGCGCCGTTGCATGCACGCCAGGCTGCACGACAGGGCCAGCGCCCGAACTGGGGGCGCAACACCGGGTAACTCGGCAGCCATGTGCCAGACCCCGTCGCTACCATCGGCCGGCACTTGGAGGCCCGCCCCATGCATGAATGGCTGCACCGCATCGACCAGCACTTTCCCGTGCGCTACAGCGTCTGGCTGGCCAGCGGCTTGTTGCTGCTGCTGTGCAGCTTCACCTGGATTGCCTTTGACGTGGGCGGCCTGGGCGCACTTCTGGGCCTGTTCCTCGTGGGCCTGGGTTGGCGTGACACACGGCAACGCCGACACGCCGTGCTGCGCAACTACCCGGTCATCGGGCACATGCGTTTCCTGATGGAGTTTGTGCGCATCGAGATCCGCCAGTACTTCATCGAAAGCGACACCGAAGCGACGCCGTTTTCGCGCATGCAGCGTTCACTGGTGTACCAGCGCGCCAAGGGCGCGCCCGACAAGCGCCCCTTTGGCACGCAGCTCGACGTGGGTGCCATCGGCTATGAATGGATCAACCATTCGCTGGCACCCAGCACACTGGCCGGGCACGACTTTCGCGTCACCATCGGCGACGGTGGCACTTCTTGCACGCAGCCCTACAGCGCCAGCGTCTTCAACATCTCGGCCATGAGTTTTGGCGCACTGTCGGCCAACGCCATCCTGGCGCTCAACGGCGGCGCCAAGCGTGGCAACTTTGCCCACGACACCGGTGAAGGCTCCATCAGCCAGCACCACCGCGTGCACGGTGGTGACCTGATCTGGGAAGTAGGCTCGGGCTACTTTGGCTGCCGAGGCGATGACGGCCGCTTCAGTGAAGAACGTTTCATGGCCAACGCGCTGGACCCGCAGGTCCGGATGATCGAGCTCAAGCTC
>CAZUKT010000735.1:0-2074 GCA_964620975.1 uncultured Rubrivivax sp.
CAAAGGCCAACTCTTGCAGGACCCTTTCCTGAACCTGCTGCGCAAAGAACATGTGCCGGTGTCGATTTACCTCGTCAACGGCATCAAGCTCCAAGGCCACATCGAGTCTTTTGACCAGTATGTGGTGCTGCTGCGCAATACCGTCACCCAGATGGTCTACAAGCACGCCATCTCCACCGTGGTGCCCAGCCGGGCGGTGAATTTCCACGCCAGCGAAAACAGCGAACCGGCCTGAGCACCGCACCGCTGAGCCCCGCCACCTTGAGTTCAGACGCTTCCACCCCCGCGCCGCGCGGCGACGCGTTGACCCGCGCTGTGCTGGTGGGTGTGGACGTGGGTGCCAATGGGCACTTTGATCCCACGCTGGATGAACTCGCCTTGCTCGCGGCCTCGGCCGGTGACACGGTGGTGGCGCGCGTCACCGCCAAGCGCAAGTCACCGGACCCGGCGCTGTTTGTGGGCAGTGGCAAGGCCGATGAGATCAAGGCACTGGTAGCCGGCACGGGTGCACACGGTGTCATCTTTGACCAGAACCTGAGCCCGGCGCAGCAGCGCAATCTGGAGCGCCACCTTGGCGTGCCCGTGGCCGACCGCACTGGGTTGATCCTGGACATCTTTGCCGCCCGTGCGCAAAGCCATGAAGGCAAGTTGCAGGTGGAACTTGCCCGCCTGCAATACGTGGCCACACGCCTGGTGGGCCGCTGGAGCCACCTGGAGCGCCAACAAGGGGGCATCGGCACACGGGGCGGCCCCGGTGAAGCGCAGATTGAACTTGACCGCCGCATGATTGGCGACCGCATCAAGACCGTGAAGGCGCGGCTCGAAAAGGTCAAACGCCAGCGCAGCACGCAGCGCAAGGCGCGTGAAAGGCGCGGCAGCTTCCGTGTTTCGCTGGTGGGTTACACCAACGCTGGCAAGTCCACCATCTTCAACAGCCTCGTCAAGGCGCGCGCCTACGCAGCCGACCAGCTTTTTGCCACGCTCGACACCACCACGCGTTCGCTGTGGCTGGGTGAGTCGCAAAGTGCGGTGTCGCTTTCAGACACAGTGGGTTTCATCCGCGACCTGCCGCACAAACTGGTCGAAGCCTTTGAAGCCACCCTGCATGAGGCGGCCGATGCCGACTTGCTGCTGCACGTGGTGGACGCCGCCAGCAGTACCTTGGCCGAGCAGCAGGCCGAGGTGCAGCGTGTATTGGCTGAGATTGGTGCCGACGACGTGCCGCAGATCCTGGTTTTCAACAAGTGCGACTTGCTGGAAGAAACGCAGCAGCCACGCACGGCCATCGACTGGCTCGAAGTGCATCCCGGCGTGCGCCGCCAGCGCGTGTTTGTCAGTGCCCGCACGGGCCAGGGCTTGGCCGATTTGCGCCAGGCCATAGCAGAACACGCGTTGGCGCGCTTGAACGCCGAAGCCTCAGCCTCACCTACCCTCCTTCCCGACGGCAGTCTTGCCGTTGCCCCGCTGCCGCAGCCCGACGCGGCAGATGCCACACCACCGCACGAGCATGCGTGACCTAGACCCCCCCCGATTTACACAGCGACTGGCCGCAGCGGCCGTGGCATTGCGCGGCCTGTTGTCAGCCGCTGTGCAACGCCGCAAGCTTGCCCGCGCCGATGGCCTGGTCTTCAACAACCGCAACGACGGCCCGCCCGACCTGGACGAGTTGTGGCGCGACTTCAATCGCAAGCTCAACGGTCTGTTTGGCGGCAAAGGCAGCGGCCCCGGGCGGCCTGAAGGCGGTGGCGAACGGCCGGGTGGCGGTGGCGGAGGCGGCACGCCCTTCAAGCCCGACTTCAAGAGCGCGGGTATCGGCGCCAGCCTGATCGCGGTGGTGGTGGTGCTGGTCTGGCTGGGCAGTGGTTTCTTCATCGTGCAAGAAGGCCAGCAGGCCGTGGTGACCACCTTCGGCAAGTACAGCCACACCAAGGACGCTGGCTTCCAGTGGCGGCTGCCCTACCCGGTGCAGGCTCACGAGATCGTGGCCGTAACACAGTTGCAGTCGGTGGAAGTGGGCCGCAACAGCGTGGTGCAGGCCACCGGGTTGCGTGATTCGTCAATGCTCACGCAGGAC
>CAZUKT010000736.1:0-2061 GCA_964620975.1 uncultured Rubrivivax sp.
CGCAGGGCGGTCACGCCGGGTTTGTTCTTGGTTTCGATCTTGGGCGCGTGGCCCTGGCTCAGCATGCGCGCGCGGTAGGTGGCAGCAAGTACCAGCTGAAAGCGGTTGGGGATCTTGACGAGGCAGTCTTCAACGGTGATGCGGGCCATGAAAATCCTGTGGGTGATAGAGCCGGTTTCAGACCAAGCCGAGTGCTGCAAAAACCTGGGATCGGTTGCGCATCTGGGCGGCGTACTTCAGGCGCTGGCTGTGCACGACCGTTTTCAGGTCAAACAGCGCTGTTTCGAACAAGGCGTTGATTATAACGAAGTCGAAGTGCCTGGCCTGGGCCACCTCGGTGCGGGCGTTGGCCAGGCGCTGGGCAATGACCTCGGCCGGGTCTTCGCCGCGCCGGTTCAGGCGTTGGGCCAGTTCTTGCCAGCTCGGAGGCAGCACGAAGATCAGCACCGCGTGGGCAAAGAGCTTCTTGATCTGCAGCGCGCCTTGCCAGTCGATTTCCAGCACCACATCTTCGCCGCCGGCCAGGCGTTCTTCAATGGCCTTGCGGCTGGTGCCGTACAGGTTGCCGTGTACTTCAGCCCATTCAAAGAATTCACTGCGTTCAATCATGGCGCGGAACTCTTCCTTGCCGATGAAGCGGTACTCGCGGCCGTCAAGCTCTTGCCCGCGCGGCGAGCGCGTGGTGTGCGACACCGACACCGCCAGCCGTGAGTCCAGCTCCAGCAGCGCCTTGACCAGGCTGGACTTGCCGGCCCCGCTGGGGGCGGCCACACAGAATAAGTTGCCTGGGGTTTCCATGGCCGGGGTTCCTGTGGAATTGAGCTTGGGGCAGCGCGTCGAGTGGTTACTCGATGTTCTGCACCTGCTCGCGCATCTGCTCTATGGCCACCTTCATCTCCACCGAGATCGTGGTCAGCTCCAGTGCCGCCGATTTGCTGCCCAGGGTGTTGGCCTCGCGCTGCAACTCCTGGATCAAGAACTCCAGCCGCTTGCCCAGTTCACCGCCCGCCTTGAGCAAGCGTTCAATCTCGTCCAGGTGCGACGCCAGACGCGACAGTTCTTCGGCCACGTCGATGCGTATGGCGTAGGCCGCTGCTTCGCCCAGCGCACGCTCGTGGGCACGGTCGGCCAGGCCCTGCTCTGGTGCCGACGCGCCAGCGGCCGTGGCCAGGGCTTCGTTCCAGCGCTCCAGAAAACGCGCCTGCTGACGCGCCACCACCACGGGCAGCAGCGGCCCGGCTTGCGCGGCCAGCGTGCGAAGCAGGGTGACACGGTCCATCAGCATGGTGGCCAGGCGGGCCCCTTCGCGGGCGCGGGCCTCACGCAGGGCCTCTATGCATCGGCGCGCAGCGGCCAGCGCGGGTGCGTCCAGGCCTTCGGTGCTGGCGCCGCCCCGGCACCATTGCATGGCTTCGTTGACCGACAGTGCTCGTGCTGCAGGCAGCCAGCTCTGCACTGAATTTTGCACATGCGCCAGGCGGTTGAGCTGCTCGGCGGATGGCACGTTCACGGCCGCTTCGGCCTCGCGCGCCGTGGCCACGCGCAGTTCAATTTTGCCGCGCTTGAAACCGGCGGTGAGCAGGTCACGCAACGCCGGCTCCATGCCCCGCAACTCGTCGGGCAGGCGCAGCGCCAAGTCCAGAAAGCGGCCGTTGACCGAGCGCGCTTCCACGGTCACTGCGGGGGAACCCGCCAAGGCTTCGGACGCCGCGTTGGCGTACCCCGTCATGCTATAAACCGCCATTCCACCTGCCCCAGAAGCCAACGTCCATTATGTCAAAGCCCAAACCAGCGCCGTTGCCGTCTGGCACCGTGGTGGGGGGCTACACCATCGTCAAGAAGCTGGCTGCGGGCGGGTTTGGCGTGGTCTATCTGGCCGAGGGTGACAACCAGCAACTGGTGGCCATCAAAGAATACCTGCCGGCCTCGCTGGCCGAGCGTGCCGCCGGTGAACTGACTCCGCGCGTCAAGCCCGACAAGCAGCCGCTGTACCGCCTGGGCCTGAAGAGCTTCTTTGAAGAAGGCCGTTCGCTCGCGCAGATCAGCCACCCCCGCGTGGTG
>CAZUKT010000737.1:0-2061 GCA_964620975.1 uncultured Rubrivivax sp.
CGCCTGGCCGCAAAAAATGTGCTTCATGCTGGCCGCCAGCGCCACGGCATAGCCGCCGGTGTCGCGCTGCACGCCCTTCGGTCTACCGGTGGTGCCACTGGTGTACAGCGTGTAGCTGGGGTGCGTGGCGTCCACCCATTCGCAGGGCACCACGGTGTCCATGTGCTGCTGGCGCCAGGTGGCGTAGTCCTCGTCACGGCCTTGCACGCGATCGAAGGCCGCCAGGCCGCGGTTGACCATCAAGACCTTGGCGGGCTTGTGCTGGGCCAGCTTGATGGCTCCGTCAAGCAGCGGCTTGTAGGGCACGATCTTGCCGCTGCGGCTGCCGGCGTCGGCACTGACGATGACGGTGGGCTCGGCGTCGTCGATGCGGCTGGCCAGGCTGACGCTGGCAAAGCCACCAAACACCACCGAGTGCAGCGCGCCGATGCGCACGCAGGCCAGCATGGTGAACGCGGCTTCAGGAATCATGGGCATGTAGACCAGCACGCGGTCGCCCTTTTTCACGCCCAGGCTCTGCAGCGTGGCGGCCACGCGCTGCACTTCGGCGTGCAACTGCGCAAAGCTGTAGCAGATTTCCTGGTTGGTTTCGGTGCTGACAAAGATCAGCGCGTTCTGCTCGGCGCGTGTGGCCAGGTGGCGGTCCACCGCGTTGTGGCACAGGTTGGTGGTGCCGCCCACAAACCACTTGGCAAAGGGCGGGTTGCTGTAGTCGCAGACCTGGGTGAAGGGGGTCTTCCAGTCCACCAGGGCGGCTTGCTCAGCCCAGAAGGCGTCACGATCGGTGAGCGATCGCTGATGGAAATCGGCGTAACTGGTCATGGGTCGTCTCCTGGATGTTCTGGGGCGGCGCAGGCCGAGCGGCTGCCAACCGGTGTGGCGGCCATTTTCGCCCGCGTGCTTGCGCACGGCTGACGCGCAAGCACCCGCGCCACACGCCGGGCTGACCTGCGTCAAAGCGCCTTGAGCAGCGCCAGCACTTGCCTGAACTGCGGGTGCCGGCAGTCATGCAGCCACTCAAACACCACCATCTCGGTGCTTGTGATCGTGGCACCCGCCGCCGCCAGCCGCTGCATGGCCGCTGTGTGGTCGGCCACGCGGCGCGAGCCACAGGCCGTTGCCACCACCCACACCGTGCGCCCGGCACGCCGCAGGCCCAGCGCGGTTTGCAGCAGGCAGACATGTGCTTCGCAGCCCGCCAGCACCACGTCGGGCCGGGCCGCGTGTTGCGGGGCCAGCGCGTCGAGCAATCCGTCTTCGCAGGCGTCAAAGTGGGTCTTGGCCAAGGTCACGGCGCAGCGCTCGCGCACGGCGTCGGCATTCGGGCCCAGGCCGGCGGGGTTTTGCTCGGTGCCCAGCACGGGCACGCCCAGCAGGCGTGCGGCGTCGGCCAGCAGCAGGGCGTTGGCCAGCACACGTTCGTGGTCGTGGATGGCTGGCATCAAACGGCCCTGGTAGTCCACCAGCACCAGTTGGCAGCGCTCGGCCTGCATTCGGTTCATCAGGGTTCTCCAGCAAAGGCATCGGGGTGTCGTGCGTGTTCAATGATCCGCCATGAACACCCCCCACACCCCAGGGCAAGCCCCCACACCCGCGCTGCCCGGCACGTTTCTCAGCGGCAACGACTACCGCGAGTCGCTGCGACGCTACCAACCCGTGGTCTACGTGGACGGCCAGCGCATCGACTGCGTGGCCGACGCCCCGCAGTTGCGGCCCGGCATCAACGCCATGGCGGTGAGCTACGACTTTGCGCTGGACCCGGCCAAGGCCGCCTTGATGACGGCCGTGCAAAGCCAACGCGGCAAGCGTGTCAACCGCATGCTGCACATCAACGAATCGGCCGGCGACTTGCTCAACAAGCTGGAAGCCGTGCGCATCCTGTGCCAGGAAACCGGCTGCGCGCAACGCTATCTGGTCAACGACGCCATGAATGCGCTGGCCCAGGTGACCGCCCGAATCGACGACGCCACCGGCCGCACCGAGCACCGCGCCCGCTTTGCCGACTACCTGGCGCATGTGCAAGACCACGACCTGTGCCTGGGCATCGCCATGACCGACGCC
>CAZUKT010000738.1:0-2056 GCA_964620975.1 uncultured Rubrivivax sp.
CCGCGCCTGAAACCGCGCCTCAAATAGCGCGTTTGAGCCGCAAGTGCGCCACCAGCCCACCGTCGGGCGCGTTGGCCATTTCCAGGCTGCCGCCCATGCGCTGCATGGCCTTGTCAACAATGGCCAGGCCCAGGCCGGCGCCGGTGGCGGCGGTGCGTGCGGCGTCACCCCGGAAGAAGGGCGTGGTCAGCTGCGACAGTTTTTCAGGCGCCACGCCGGGGCCCTGGTCACGCACGCTGATGATGGCCCAGGGCCCGGTCTTGACGTGGCTGATGCTGACTTCGGCCACGCCGGTGTAGGTGCCGCGCCCGTAGCGGCGGGCGTTTTCAAACAGGTTCAGGAAGACGCGGCCGAGTTCGGTTTCATCGGCCATGACTTCCAGGTCAATGGCCACGCGGGAGGTGATGCGAATCTGCGCCGGGTCTCTGAACAGCGCCGCTTCATGGTCGATGAGCTGCGCCACATGCACGCTGTGCAGCAGGGTTTCGCCAGGGCGGGCGTAGTCCATGAACTTGTCGATGATGGCGTCGAGCTGGTCGATGTCCAGCGCCATGTTGTGCTTGGCCTCTTCGTCTTCCACGCTCATCTCGGTTTCAAGCCGCAGCCGCGCCACTGGCGTGCGCAGGTCGTGGCTGATGCCGGCCAGCATCACGGCGCGGTCTTCTTCTACGCGGGCCAGTTCACGCGCCATGCGGTTGAAGCCCCGGTTGACTTCACGCACTTCGCTGGTGAGGGTGTTTTCGTCCAGCTGTGAATTGAGGTTGCCTTCGCGGATGCGGCTGGCGGCAAAGCTCAGCTGCTTCAGCGGCCGGTTGATGAGGCTGGCAATGGCCACCGAACCCACCAGCGTGCCCAGCAGGGCAATGCCCATCCAGATGGCCCAGGTGTTGGATTGCAGCGCCGTGCCGTGGCCGGCTTCGGCCTGCAGCCAGTAGCTGTCGCGGTCAATCGAAAACCCCACCCACAGCCCGGCACGGCCGTTCACGCTGCGGGCCACCAGGGCGTCGGGGCCCAGCGCGGCGCGCAGTTCTTCACCCACGCGGCGGGTGAAACGGTCCACCTCAAAGGGCTCCCAACGGTCTGCGGGCTCGCGCGGCGTGACGCGTATGGCTTCTTGCGAGCCCATGCTCTTGACCAGCGCCACGCGGTTGATGCCGTCGGCTTGTTTGAGCGCCGCGCGAGACAGGTTGACGAGGCCCGCCGTCTGCTGCGCGGCCTGCACGGCACGCGGCTCGAATTCAAGCGCGCGCAGGGTCTGTACCCACGCAAACACACCGCCCGCCAGCAACACGCCCAGCAGGAAAAAGGTGCGCCAGAAAAGGCTCAGGCCAACAGTGCGTCGCGCCAAGATGGGTGCCTAAAACGCTTTCAGCGAGCCACACCAGCCGTGGCTGCGGGCTGCGGCATCAGTTGGCGCCGTCGGGCACAAACACATAGCCCACGCCCCACACGGTCTGTATGTAGCGCGGCTGCGCCGGGTCGGGTTCCAGCATCTTGCGCAGGCGCGAAATCTGCACGTCCAGGCTGCGGTCAAAGGGCTCGAATTCCCGTCCGCGTGCCAGCTGGGCCAACTTGTCGCGGCTCAGGGGCTGGCGCGGGTGGCGCACCAGGGCCTTGAGCATGCTGAATTCACCGGTGGTCAGCGCAATCTGCTCGCCGTTCTTGGACAGGCGCCGCAGAGAAAGGTCAAATTCGAACGGCCCGAAGTTGACGACTTGCGTTTCCTTGGACGGGGCGCCCGGTGCCTCGGTGGCAGGGCGGCGGCGCAGCACGGCGTGGATGCGCGCCAGCAGCTCACGCGGGTTGAAGGGCTTGGGCAGGTAGTCGTCGGCGCCCACCTCCAGTCCCACGATGCGGTCCACGTCTTCCACCTTGGCGGTGAGCATGATGATGGGCGTCAGGTCATTGGCGGCGCGCAGCCGGCGGCAGATGCTCAGGCCATCTTCGCCGGGCAGCATCAGGTCCAGCACGACCAGATCCACCTGTTCTCGCAGCAGCAGCCGGTCCAGTGCCCGCGCATCCTCGGCCAGCAGGACCTCGAAGCCTTCCTGACTGA
>CAZUKT010000739.1:0-2056 GCA_964620975.1 uncultured Rubrivivax sp.
GCCGCCGCCGCGATCGTGTGGGGCGTTACCGAGGCAGAAAAAGCCTGGCGCCGGGCACGACTTCTGAGTGGCCATGCCGTTACCATGGACTCCGTTTAAAACCACACACTTAGGGCGGCGACGGCGGCACCTCAGGGCTCTATTGCCCCGCCCACACCGGCTTGCGCTTTTCCTGAAACGCCTTCTGGCCTTCTTTCGCATCGTCGGTCAGCGTGAACAGGGCAATCTGGCTTTCGGTAAACGCCATGCTCTCTTCAAACGCCATCGCCTCCACCTTCTTCATGGTGTAAAGCCCGCGACGGATGGCAGCGGGCGACTTGTCCAGCAGGCGCTCCAGCAGCCACTGCAGCTTGGCGTCCACATCCTCATCCACGTAGTTCACCAGGTTGTATTCCAGCGCCTGGGCGGAGGTGATGGGCTCGCCGGTCAGGCACATCTCGGCCAGCTTGCGCCGGGGAATCAAATGCTGCAACACGCTGAGGACCTGGGCGGGAAACACACCGACCTTCACCTCGGGCAGGCCGAACACGGCGTGGCTGGCGGCCACTGCCATGTCGCACATGCTCATCAGGCCCATGCCACCGGCCATGCAGGCGCCGTTGACGCGGGCGATCAGCGGCACGGTGCTGGCCTTGGCCACGCGCAGCAGTTGCGCCAGGTGGCCGTGGGGCTCTGAATAGTCGGTGGTGAAAGCCTTGGCCGACTGCAAGTCAGCACCGGCGCAAAATGCCTTGGTACCCGCGCCGGTGATGACGATGGCACGCACACTGCGCTGGTTCTGCGCTTCGGAAATCGCCTGCGCCATGGCCGCTAGAACGCCGTGACTCATGGCATTGCGCCGCTCTTCACGGGTGATGGTCAACCACAGCACGGGCCCGCGCTGTTCTGCGGATAGCTCGGGCGTCGAGGTGAAGGGGGTGGTGGCTGGTGTCATTGGCGTTCTCCGTTTCTGATCTTTGATTAGATTGCTATATAAATAATAGCTACATGTTGAATAAATACGAGGGCTGCAACCTGAATTCGGCTTAAACCGTTGGCGCCAACGCGCCGCGGATGCCCACCGTGCGTCCCACGGGGTCCAGCAGCACGCCAGGGTTCATGATGCCCTGCGGGTCGGCCACTTGCTTGGCGGCTCCCAGCATCAGGCGAAACAGTGGCGGCACTTCGCGTTCATAACCGCTGCGGTGGTCCCGACCTACTGCATGGTGGTGGGTTATCGTACCGCCGTGGGCGATTACTGCCGCATTGGCAGCGTGCTTGATGTCGCGCCAGGCAGCCAGCGCGCTGGCCACGCTGCCGTCAGCTCCTCCTCGCGCGGCGAAGGTGAAGTAGGGCGCAGGGCCATCGGGGTACACATGGGTCAGCCGGCACGACAGCAGGGCCTCCTGGCCAGTGGCACGTGTTATTGCCTCGCCCACGTCGGTCTTGACGTTCTCGTAGAAAGCTTCAAACCGGTCCCAGGTGATGGCGGTCTCAAAGGTGTCCATGATCAGGCCCAGCCCCACAGCCGGGTCGCGCCAGTAGGGCATGCGCAGAAAGGCGTCGCGCCAGGCCCCTGCTGCGCCGCTGCGGTGGCCGTCACCGCCTTGCGCAGCCAGTGACTGTGCCACCGCGTCGGCGTCGTAGACACCACCGTGGTCACGCACCAGTTCCAGCGCGCGTTCCATCCAGGCCTGCAGCGGGTGGTCAGCGGATTCAAAGCCCAACACCAGAATCGCAAAGCGGCCATCGCCCACACCGGAGAAAACGGTCTCCAACGGGTCCAGCAGTCGGCAGTTGGCCGGGTTCAACCCGGATTGCGCCAGCGCGCGCACGCAACGCGCGGCGGCAAAGTAGTCGGTAAAGCGGATGGACGCCGAAGCGCGGAAACGTGGCGGCTGCTGCACGCGCATCCAGGCCTCGGTCAACACGCCCAGCGTTCCTTCAGACCCCATCACCATTCGGTCCGGCGCCGGGCCAGCTCCCGAGCCCGGCAGGCGGCGCGTCTGCAGCACGCCTGCCGGCGTGACCAGCCGGGTGGACTCGACCAAGTCGTCAATGTGGGTGTATTGCGTGG
>CAZUKT010000740.1:0-1332 GCA_964620975.1 uncultured Rubrivivax sp.
TCCGAGCTCACGGTGTACGCCATACGCAGTGGGCTGGTGGGGCAGTAGGCGGCACGGGCTGGGTGTGGTCGCCTGCACCGGGTCACTGTATATTCATCCATGCTTTCAACGACTGACGGAGCGGGGCCATGGCGTACGAGTTGACAGATGAAAGGCGGCAACTCTACCGAGCCACTTCGCAGCGTTCGCAGCAACGCAAGCTCTTGCTCACCTCTGCTGTGGCACTGGACCGTTCACCGCCGGGGCATCCACCCGGCAACCGGTTGGACACCAACGACCTGATGCCGCAAATGGCGTCGCACGGCCTGTCGGCGCTGTCTTTGTTTTCAGGTGGGGGCGGGCTGGACATCGGCTTCGAGCGTGCGGGTTTCCAGCACGCTGCGGCCATGGAAATCTTGTCCATTTGCGGCGACACACTGCATGGCAATCGGCCAGGCTGGCGTGTGCTGGCAGGCAGCGAAGACGGCGACGTCACCAAAGCCACGTTCTCGCACTATCGCGGCGTGGACGTGGTGCATGGGGGGCCACCTTGCCAGCCGTTTTCTACGGCGGGCAAACAAGCGGGTGAGTCGGACGCCCGCAATATGTGGCCGCAGTTTGTGCGGTGCGTGCTACAGGCCCGGCCACGCGCCTTTGTGGCCGAAAACGTGCCCGGCATGCTTGACAGCAAGTTTGCTGACTTTGTGCAGAGGCACATCATGGTGCCTCTCGGTTCGTCCTACACCATCTTTCGGTTCAAGCTGAGTGCCGATGACCTGGGTGTGCCGCAAGCACGGCGGCGCGTGTTTTTTGTGGGCTTCCGCGCAGCGCGTGATGCCGCCCGGTTTTTGCCGCCGAGCCCCACGCACGGTGATACCAACCAACTCTTTGGCCCATTGTTGCCACGCAACATGGCCCGGCAGAGTTTGGGTCTTCCGGCCACCAGCTTCGATGACCTTGCGCCCACATTGCGTTCAGGCTTTACGGGGCCTCGCAAGACCACGGGCGTGGTCAACAGCAAGGCATCGATGCAGACCTGGGCGCGGCTTGGTATCTGGCCCAACGGTGTGCAGAGTACACGCGCCATGGCCACGGCCTTTGTCCCAGAAAATGGCCACCATCGCCTGACCGTGGCCGACTGCGCTTTGTTGCAAGGCTTCCCGCCGGACTGGCGTTTCAGCGGCGCGGTGTACCAGGCCCTGGGCCAGATCGGCAACAGCGTCTGCCCGCCAGTGGGTTATGCCGTGGCGCGGCAGGTGGCTCGTGCGCTTGGGGTTGCACCTTGACCGTACAAGACGACGAACGAGAGCGCGAACTCGTGCGCCTCTTCAATCTTGCGTGGGATCCGGCACA
>CAZUKT010000740.1:1342-2051 GCA_964620975.1 uncultured Rubrivivax sp.
GGCCTACGTGGATCTGGACGGCCGGCGCCACACGCTGGAAGTCGAACCAAGTCCACCACAGGCGACACCGTTTCGACCGCACGAGACGTGGGCATGGACCATATCCACAAGTGGCGCAACAAGCTCTTTGTCATAGGCTTCTATTCAAGGCATGCCAAGCGCCCCGAACTGCTGCGCTCCTTGTGCTTGACGCCCACCGACATGGCCCAGTGGATTGACGGCATTGAAGCCAAGGTGGCCGTTGACTTTCGAATCGCCGAATGCGCATCGAGCACCCTGACGCACGAACAACTGTGGGCTGTGTGTGGCAAGAAAGTCACCTACAGCATTGCCGACGCCCGTGCTGTTTTGCGCCAACAGTGGACGGCAGCACAGTACGAGCAGGCCTGTGACACCAAAGACGACGCGGGTGAGCGCGGCTTGTCGGCTGCGGCCATGCTGCAAGTCGTGCAAGCCCGGGCCAGGTACATCGCCCAACGGGGTGCCACGCTCAACAACCCGCACATCACCAAGTCGCACCTCGCGCCGTTCTTTGGCACCGATAGAGAAGTGCAAACAGAGTGGGCGTCGCGCATCAGGGTTATCGCCGTGGATTGGTTGTCGGGTGCGCATCAAGCTGCCCGAAATTCCTCCTGACCCCCGCCAAGGCCGCCCGTGAAGACGCAGTGGCTGGACGACCCGCTGGCCATGCGCCGGGCCGGGCCCGACT
>CAZUKT010000741.1:0-2049 GCA_964620975.1 uncultured Rubrivivax sp.
CAGGCCGGTGCGCATCACGAGGCTGCGGTCGTTGACCGGTGGCATCGTCAACAGCGCCGACATCCTGCGTGGGGACTATGCCGAGGAATACACCGTGCAGGCCGCCGTTGAACAGCCCGACGCCAACGTGCTGACGCTCAAGGCCAAGACCGGCGACGTGGCCTACGACAAGCTGGTGATGCGGGTGGACAAGAAGCTGGCGCTGCCCACGCAGATCGAAGCCTTTGCCGCCAGCGGCATGCTGGTGAAGACGCTGCGCTTCAAGGACATCAAGGACTTTGGCGGCGGCATCAAGCGGCCCGCCACGGTGGAGACCGACAGCCCGCTGCACAAGGGTTATGTGTCGGTGATGCTGTATTCGCAGCTCAAGAAGCGTGTGGTGCCCGACGAGGTGTTCACGGTGAACTACCTGTCGCGGCTGGAAGAGTTGCGCAAGTGAAGCGCGCCGGGCGGCGTCTTGCTGCATGCGCGGCGGCCTGCGCTGCCTTGCTGACCGTGCTGACCGTGCCCGTGGCCGCTGCTGCCGACTACACCTTCGACGCGTCAGAAATCGAGAAGAAGGCCTTTGAATGGAGCGGCCTGGCCGAAGCCAAGTTTGAAGGCCTGCGCCTGCGCAGTGATTCACCGCTGTATCCGTTGACGCTGGGCACAAGCACACCGCGCACCGACCTGCAGCGCGCCACAGGCACGCTGGAACTGGCCGCCAAGTGGAACGCCGGCCCCGTGACCGCCGACTTGCGCACCCGCAGCGTGGCCAGCCACGACGCGCTGGCCAGCAGCAGCGCCCACCGCGTGCTGGAAGGGGGCCTGCACTGGGCGCTGGACACACACTGGTCGCTGGACGCCGGCAAGCGTGTGCTGCGCTGGGGCAAGGGCTACGCCTTCAGCCCCGTGGCCCTGGTGGAAAGGCCCAAGGACGCCAGCGACCCGCAGCAAACCCGCGAGGGCTACACCTTGCTGGCTGCCGAGTGGGTGGGTAGCTTTGACGGCGCCTGGGGCGGCGCCTTGCAAGCCGCCAGCGCCACGGCCGTGCTGCTGCTCACCAGCAGCCACGTCAACACCAGCTATGGCGCGGCAGGGCACAGCAACCCGGCGCTCAAGCTGTCGGCACTGGTGGCCGACACCGACATCGACCTGCTCTGGGCCGCCGCCGGCAGCCGGCCCGCACGTTGGGGGCTGGACCTGTCACGCAACCTGGGCTCGCAACTGGAAGTGCATGCCGAATGGATGCGCGCCAGCGGCGTGACACGCCCGTTGGTGCCGGCCACCGGCGCCACGCAAACGCAGCAGCTCAACACCACCAGCTGGCTGCTGGGGCTGCGCTACATCACCGAGCGTGAAGTGACCTGGGTGGCCGAGCTCTACCGCAACGGTGCCGGCTACACGCAAGACGAATACGCTGCCTTTGTGCGGGCCGCAGCGAGCACGCCGGACAGCAACACTGCCCGGCTGGCGGCGCTGGCGTTGACACCCTACATGCGGCCCAACCCCGGCCGCGACTACGCCTACCTGCGCGTCAGCGGCAAGGAGCCCTGGGACTGGCTGTACGTGGCGCCGGCCATCACGCTGCTGGCCAATCTGCAGGACCACAGCGTGTCGATCACGCCTGAACTGGTCTACACCGGCATCGACAATGTGGAACTGCGCGCACGCTGGGTGTGGCTGCAAGGCGGTGCCACCAGCGAATACGGCGCCCGGCCGATACGATCGCGCCTGGAAGCCACTGCGCGCCTGAGCTTTTAGGCGCCACGCGCAGCACGCCGCCGCCGTGGCAAACGCCACGGCCCACGCCCCATCCTTCAGAAGCCCAAGGCCCACCCCGCATGAGCAGCATCTTTCGATTTGGCGACACACTGGACGGCTACCCCGTGCCGGTGCTGAATGAACGCGCCGTGCGCGCCGCGGCCGGCATCCTGTTTGCCACGGCCTTGGCGTCGTTCATGTCCGCCATCCTGATGGGCAACTTCCGCGCGACACGCGTTTTTGTCGTCGCGTTTCTCATCGACTTCAGCATCCGGCTCTTCGTGAACCCACGCTACGCGCCCAGCA
>CAZUKT010000742.1:0-2045 GCA_964620975.1 uncultured Rubrivivax sp.
GGGATGCCGGCGACGTTGTAGGCGAAGGCCCAGAACAGGTTCTGGCGGATCTCGGCCACGGTGCGGTCCGAAATATCCAGCGCTGCAGCCACCAGCGCCAGATCGCCGCGCATCAGCGTGATGCCTGCCGCGTGCATGGCCACGTCGGTGCCATCGCCCATGGCCAGCCCCACATCAGCAGCTGCCAGCGCCGGCGCGTCGTTGATGCCATCGCCCACCATGGCGACGGTATGGCCCCCACGCTTGTTACTACGTATACTGCGCTGCCCCCCAGGGGGGCCCTCACCGCTTGAGGCGGCCCGGCGCGGTTCAAGCCCATTTTTAAGTGCCACCACGACCGCTGCCTTCTCGCCGGGCAAGACCTCCGCGATGACTTCACCGTCCTTCGGGTTCAGACCCAGGCGCAGCGCCATGGCCTCGGCCGCCCCACGGTTATCGCCTGACAGCATCACGACCTTGATGCCACGCGCGCGCAGCGCTTGCAGCGCATCTTTGGCACCGGGTTTGGGTTCGTCGCCAAAGGCCAGCAAGGCGCGCAAGACCACACCATCGCCCGCGCGCTGCGCCAGAGCAGATACCGTGGACCCCTGCGCCTGCAATGTCTGTGCCCGCACGGAAAGCGCGCCCAGGTCCACTCCAAGCTCCTCCATCCAGCGCAGGCTACCAATCAAGTAATGGGCACCGCCAACCTCCCCCTCGGTACCAAGCCCGGGCACGGAACGCATGTTCTCTGGCGCATTCAGAACCAGCGCCTGCTCCTGTGCGGCGGCTACCACAGCCCGCCCCAGCGGGTGTTCGCTGCCACTTTGCAAACTGGCGGCAATGTGCAGAAGTGCCTGCTCACTTGCGCTGGGCACGGCCACCAGCGACGTCATGCGGGGACGCCCCACAGTCAGGGTGCCGGTCTTGTCGAACACCACTGTATCGACTTTATGCGCCAGTTCCAGCGCCTGTGCATCCTTGATCAGAATGCCAAACCTAGCCGCAACACCAGTGCCGGCCATGATGGCAGCCGGTGTCGCCAGGCCCAGCGCGCACGGGCAGGCAATCACCAGCACCGCCACGGCATGGATCGTTGCCGTCTCAAATGCCACCCCCGCGCCCCACCACCAGCCCAGCAAGGTCAACAGCGCCAGCACCAGCACCACCGGCACAAACACTGCCGAGACCTGGTCCACCATGCGCTGGATAGGCGCCTTGGCCGCCTGCGCGTCTTCCACCAGCCGGATGATGCGCGACAGCACCGTCTCGCTCCCCACTGCACGCACCTGCATCACGATGCGTCCATCCCCATTGATGGCGCCGCCGGTGAGTTTGTCGCCCACATCCCGGGCGGCAGGAACAGACTCGCCGGTGAGCATCGACTCGTCGATCTGGGTGCGCCCCTCTGTCACTGTGCCATCCACCGGGATGCGCTCGCCGGGTTTTACCACCAGGCGGTCACCCACCAGCACCTCGGCGATGGGCACGTCCACCTCACCATCGAGCCCGACCCAGTGCGCCACGTTCGGCTGCAAAGCGTGCAATGCGCGGATGGCCGAGGTGGCCTGCCGCTTGGCGCGCGCCTCCAGCCATTTGCCCAGCAGCACCAGGGTCACCACCACCGCCGAGCCCTCGAAATACAGATGCACCATCGCGTCATCCGCAGCCGTCAGCCACAGCCACGTGGAAAGCGCCCAACCGGCCGTGGTGCCGATCGCCACCAGCAGGTCCATGTTGCCCGTCAGAGCCTTGAGTGAATGCCAGCCCGCTTTGTAGAAGCGCGCACCCAGCACAAATTGCACCGGCGTCGCGAGCAAAAACTGCACCCACGCAGGCAGCATCCAGTGGCGCCCGAAAAGGTCGCCCAGCATCGGCAACACCAGCGGCGCGGACAGCAATACCCCGACAGCCACCGGCGCAAACCCTGCCCAGGGCGAGGCGTCGTCGTGTGCCTCCATTTGTGCTGCGGTGCGTGGCTCGTAGCCGGCATTGCGCACCGCGCGGCGTAACTGCGCCTCCATCTGCTCGGCCATCCGCTGGACGGCGTCCTCGAGCGAGTGAAC
>CAZUKT010000743.1:0-2042 GCA_964620975.1 uncultured Rubrivivax sp.
TCCGTTCAGTTGCGCACCGGCTTGCCGGTCTGCAGCATGCCCATGATTCGCTCTTGCGTCTTGGGGTGGTCCAGCAGGCTGCAGAAGCGGTCGCGTTCCATGGTCATGAGGTATTCCTCGGTCACCATGGAACCCGCGTCCACATCACCCCCACACACCACTTCGGCGATCAGCGTGCTGACGTGGAAGTCGTGGGCGCTGATGAAGCCGCCGTCGCGCATGTTGGCCAGTTGGCCCTTGATGGTGGCCAGCGCACTGCGCCCCGCCACCGCAAACACGGCCTTGGTGGGCGGCCGGTAGCCGCTGTCGAACATGGCCTTGGCCTGCGTCATGGCCACGAACAGCAACTCGTCCTTGTTGGGCACGATGATGTCGGTGGCCTGCAGGTAACCGAGCTTGCGCGATTCAATCG
Source organism: uncultured Rubrivivax sp. (assembly GCA_964620975.1). GTDB lineage: Bacteria > Pseudomonadota > Gammaproteobacteria > Burkholderiales > Burkholderiaceae_C > Rubrivivax. The sequence continues at coordinate 413 of CAZUKT010000743.1, forward strand.
CGCTGGTGCCTACCTTGGCCATGGCCGCATTGGTGAAGCCGTCTGTCGCGAACTTCATGATGTCGGCGTTGGCCCAGTTGGCCACGCTGGCGGCGCCCGCAGCCTCGGCAGCGCGGCGCGCCACGTGGGCCAAGCCACCGCCGGCGGGGATCAGGCCCACGCCCACTTCCACCAGGCCGATATAGGTTTCCATGGCCGCCACGCGGCGTGCGCAGTACAGCGCAATCTCGCAGCCGCCACCCAGCGCGATGCCCCGCATCGCGGCCACCACCGGCACCTGCGCATAACGCATGCGCAGCATGGTGTCCTGCAGTTGCTTGACCACCGGCTTGATGCCCTTGCTGCCCTGCTTCATGAACACCGGCATCAGGCTTTCAAGGTTGGCACCGGCCGAGAACACGTCGTCGGGCGACCAGATCACCACGCCCTTGTAAGAAGCCTCGGCCAGTTCCACCGCCTTGGCCAGGCCTTCGACCACGCCGGTGCCGATGAGGTGCAGCTTGCAGGTGATGCTGGCGATCAGCACTTCACCGTCCAGCGTCCACAGCCGCATTTCGTCGTTCTTGAACAGTTCGGTGCCGGCCTTCATGGGCTCGACCGAACCACTGTTGATGACGCTTTCGGCAAAGTACTGGCGCTGGTACACCGGCAGTTCACTGCGTGCTGCGTAGATCTGGCGCGCCGCACTCCACGAACCCATGGGCGTGTGCACGGCCCCATTGGCCGCCACCGGGCCGTCGAACACCCAGTCGGGCAGCGGCGCCTTGCACAGCGCCTTGCCAGCTTCTATGTCTTCCTTTACCCAATTGGCCACCTGCAGCCAGCCGGCTTCTTGCCACAGCTCGAAGGGGCCCTGTTTCATGCCAAAGCCCCAGCGCATGGCAAAGTCGATGTCGCGTGCGTTGTCGGCGACATCACCCAGGTGCACGGCGGCGTAGTGGAAGGCGTCGCGAAGAATGGCCCACAGGAACTGTGCTTGCGGGTTGCTGCTTTCGCGCAGCAGCTTCAGCCGCTCGCCGGCCGGCTTCTTGAGCATGCGGTCGACGATGGGGTCGGCCTTGCCGCCACCGGGCACGTAGTCGGCGGTGGCGGGATCCAGGCGCAGGATGTCCTTGCCCACCTTCTTGAAGTAACCCGCGCCGGTCTTCTGGCCCAGTGCGCCCTTGGCGATAAGCGCAGCCAGCACGGGTGGCGTGGCGTAGCTCGGGAAGAAGGGGTCTTCGGCCAGGTTGTCTTGCAAGGTCTTGATGACGTGGGCCATGGTGTCCAGGCCCACCACGTCGGCGGTGCGGAAGGTGCCGCTGCTGGCACGGCCCAGCTTCTTGCCCGTCAGGTCATCCACCACGTCCACGCTCAGGCCAAAGGTCTCGGCTTCCTTGATGGTGGCCAGCATGCCGGCAATGCCCACGCGGTTGGCGATGAAGTTGGGGGTGTCCTTGGCCCGCACCACACCCTTGCCCACGGTGCTGGTGACAAAGGCTTCCAACTGGTCCAGCACCTCGGGCATCGTGGCCGGGGTGTTGATCAACTCCACCAGGACCATGTAGCGCGGTGGGTTGAAGAAATGGATGCCGCAAAAACGCGGCTTGATGCTGTCGGGCAGCACCGCAGCCAGCTTGGTGATGGACAG
>CAZUKT010000744.1:0-2035 GCA_964620975.1 uncultured Rubrivivax sp.
GTGCGGTGGGGTGCGCCGTCAAAGAACGAACCGGCCGACACTTTGGCAGGCGTCAGATCGACGGAGTTGGCCATGGGAAAGTAGCCATACAGACGCTCGCCCACGGCCACATCAGGGTGGAGGGACTCCTGCACCGTACCAAAGCCCCACACCGGAATGCAGCCCCAGGCATTGCCGTCGCCTGCGCTGTCGTCGGCCACCGGGTAAAACTGCCAGTACTGCATGGCATCGCCCATGGCGACGCAGGTGATGGTGTTGGAGGTCAGCGCAAAGCGGTCTATGGCGACACGCACCTGGCCGTCAGGCAAGGGGGTCGGCGAAAGCGTGCGCAGGCGGGTGGCGCCGAGCTGGTCTTTGCGGACCAGCAAGTCGGTGATGGGGGTGATGGGTGAAGGGATCATGGCGGCACCTTAATGCAAAGCGGGCGATGCAACAACCCTTCTGCGCCGCCTGCGTGACACGGACGTGAAACTACATCTGCTTGAACAGGTGCGAGAACGGCCTACTCACCGCAAGGCTTTCGGGGCGGCCCTTGATCTTGACCGAAGCCTGGCCCCGGAAGTCCCGCGTCACGTTCTCGATGGCCTTGGCGTTGACAATGGTGGAGCGGTGGATTTGCCAGAAGACATCGCTGTCCAGAGCCTCCACAATTTCCTTGATGGGCGTGCGTATCAGAGCGTCCAGTTCCTTGGTGGCCACCAGGGTGTACTTTTCATCCGATTGAAAAAACAGCACATCGTCAATGCCAATCAATCGCAGCTGGTTGCCTACACTGGCCTTGATCCATTTCAGCGGTTCGCTAACCGGGCGCATGCGGGCGGTCAGTTGCGCCACCAGCGCATCCAGGTCCTGTGCCGGTGCCGGCACGGTGGCCAGCCGTTCCTGGAGCCGATCCACCGTGGTCTGCAGCCGGTCGTCGGAGTAGGGCTTGAGAACATAGTCCACCGCGTTGGCCTCAAAGGCTTGCACGGCGTAGTGGTCGAAGGCGGTGACGAAGACGATATGGGTGCGCACCGCACCGTTGGCCGTCAGGCTACGGGCCACCTCGATGCCGGTCATCTCCGGCATCTGGATATCGAGAAACGCCAGGCTGGGCCGGTGTGCTTCTATCGCCTCCAGCGCAGCCTCGCCGTCGCCCACATCGGCCACGATGGTCAAGGCGGGCCACAGCCTGGTCAGCTTGGCCTTGAGCTGGGCCCGCAAAATGGGTTCATCTTCGGCGATGACGGCAGTGATTGGCATGACGCGATTGTGCTACGGACGCCTGCGGTTTTTCACCACCCACCAGATCGCCAACCCGATCAGAATCGCGGGCGCCAGTGCGGGCAGCAAACCAATCACCATGGCCGCCACGGCAAACACCAGCACAGCCGCCAGCACAAAGCCCAGGCCATATAGCACGCCAACCAGAATCGCCACAACCAGTGCGGCCGCGCCAAACCCGATCAGCAGCCCCACCGAGCCGACCGCCAGACTTTCAATGCCATCGAGCTGCAAGTCGCCCATCTGCACCGGCATCCAGCCGGTCAGCAGGGCCGCAAAGCCCAGCAGTAGCAGCCCGGCCAGCACCACCATCATCACCATAAACACGCGTGCCAGCAGGCGCGCCCACAGGCCGTGCGTCTTGCTGGTGGCGTACCACACGCGGCGCCAGCCTTGCGCGGCGGGCGTGGCGGGGATGGCCTGTGTGTGTGCCGCAGGCTCGCTGTGGCCCGGCTGGGATGCCTGGTAGGCAGCGGACGATTGCAGTGGCACCTCGATACTGGCCACCACGCCCTTGGGGTCGTTTGAGGTCAGGCTGAACCGCCCCTGCGCCCCGTACAGCGCGGCCAGGCGCTCCCGCAGGTTGCTCAGGCCCAGGCCGCTGCCGGTTTGCAGTGGCGCGTCAGACAGGCCGCGCCCGGTGTCCTTGACCTGAATGCGCAGAGTTTCTCCGCTGGCTTCCAGCAGGCGCTCCACCACCACGTCAATGCGACCACCTTCGCGCTGGGGTTCCAGTCCGTGCTTGATGGCGTTTTCCACCAGTGACAGCAGC
>CAZUKT010000745.1:0-2034 GCA_964620975.1 uncultured Rubrivivax sp.
GCTAAGCCGCCCGATGGCGCGGAACACGTCCTGCATGGCAGGCGCCTGGCCCAGCATTTCAGGCGCCATCACGGGCGTGATGTCGGCCACTTCTTCGCGCAGGCTTTCTTCCACGGCGCGGCGGATCAGGTCTGCCGCTGCGGTCACGTCAAAGGGCTTGGGCAGGTACTCAAAAGCGCCGCCCTGAAAGGCGCTGACGGCGCTGTCCAGGTCAGAAAACGCCGTCTTGCGCATGAACTGCTCGCGGGTCAGCGCTTTCTCAAGCACAAATCGTATGGATTGATCGTCGTCGACGACCCAGATAGGTTTCATGCAGCGTGTTCGCGCTGGCGGGCGCGGATCAGGGCAGTGGAATGAGGATCTTGAAGACCGTCCGCCCCGGGACGCTGTCACATTCGATCGTGCCGTTGTGTTGCTGCACGAAGGTTTGCGCCAGCGTCAGGCCGAGCCCGGAGCCACCTTCCCGCCCAGACACCAAAGGGTGAAAGATGCGGTCTCGGATGGCTTCGGGCACGCCGGGGCCGTTGTCCTCGATATGCAATTCCAGTGCCAGACGAAAGCGCCGCCGGCCAAAGGTGACCTGCCTGGCCACACGGGTGCGCAGCACGAGTTGTGCGTCGCCTTCGGTGATGCGGTCCACAAGCGCCTGCGTGGCGTTGTGGGCGATGTTGAGCACGGCCTGTATCAGCTGCTCGCGGTCGCCGCGGAATTCAGGGATGCTGGTGTCGTAGTCACGCGCCACGCTCAGGCCACGGGGGTATTCGGCCAGGATCAATGAACGCACCCGTTCGCAGACCTCGTGGATGTTGACATCGGCCACCACGTGCGGGCGGCGGTGCGGTGCCAGCAAGCGGTCTACCAGCACTTGCAGCCGGTCGGCTTCTTGGATGATGACGCGGGTGTATTCGGTGAGTTCGCGGCTGCTCAGCTCCATGGCCAGCAGTTGCGCGGCACCGCGTATGCCGCCCAGCGGGTTCTTGATTTCATGCGCCAGGTTGCGCACCAGTTCCTTGTTGGCCTGCGCCAGGCCGTGTGTGCGCTCTTCGCGGTCAAGCCGCGTTTGCTGCTCGATTTCAATCAGCTCCACGAGCACACGTTCGGGCGACTCGGTCTGGTTGACGATGACGTGCACGGGCAGTTCGGTGCTGCCGGCACCCAAGCGCTTGAGCTGCCCTTCAAAGCGGCCCGTGGCCACCTGGTTGCACGCCACCATGTGCAGCGTTTCGCGCAGCGGCGCGGCGTCGACCAGCCAGTCAAACACACTGCCACGTTGCAGCGTGCGGCGCGACAGGCCCAGGGTGTTTTCAAGTGCCGAATTGGCCTCTAGACAGCGGCCGTCGGGCCGCACCATGACCACCATGGTGGCGAGCTGGTCAAAGGCCTCAAAGGCCTGCAAGAGACTGATACCGCTGATGCCGCTCACGACGGCAGTTTGGCGATCTCGCGCCTGAGCGCGGCGATGTCGCCTTCCTTGCGTGCGATGGTGGCTTTCATCTCGGCCGCACGCTCCTGGTACTTGGCAAAGTTGCGCTCGTCACCACGGCGCTCGGGCTCGCCGTTGTTGTACTCACGCTGCAACTGCACCAGGCGCTCTTCTTCGCGCTTGAGCTCGTCGGTGAGGATGCGGCGGGCGTCGCTGTCGCGGGCGCGTTGAGACGCCGGGTCGACACGCCCTTCCCCCGGCCGGCTGGCGCCTGACGCGGCCGACGCTGCCGGCCGCGGGCGCGGCGTCTGCACCACCGTGATGGTGGCGCCTTCTATCGTGCGGCAACCCTTTTCTCGGGCTTCGGTGGCCGAGAGCGAATCGGTGTACAGCACCGGCGGCCCGGGGCAGCGGTAGACCGGCTTGTTGGGGTCTTGCGCCATTGCGGGCAGCAGGGTCAGCGCCGCCAGGCCCAGAGCCGCGGCGCGTACAAGGATCAAAGGTGCAGCCATGAATTGCATTGTGGCGCAGGGCCTGCGCGGCCCGAAAAAGCAAGAGGGCGGGCCCTTGCAGGCCCGCCCCCTTGACTGTTGCACAAGCCGCTGGCGGCT
>CAZUKT010000746.1:0-2031 GCA_964620975.1 uncultured Rubrivivax sp.
AAGGCCCCTGACACACCACATGTCAGAGGCCCGATGCAAGACAGAGATCACACTGCTATTTTCGGACAGGGCGACGGCTACGGCAAGCGTTTCGCCACGCTCCAGGCCCACTTGGCGCTGGCCGGCTTCTCGCTGATGCGCGCCGCCGGCGGGTACTACGTCGTTGCCCGCTGGAACCAGACGCGCAACCTGGAAACACTGGAGCAGGTCGAGCTGTTCCGTCGGAGGGTCGCACCATGAGCCCCGCCGACAAGCTGCTCGCGCGCCTGCAGCGCGTCAAACGCACGGGCCCTGGCCGCTGGATCGCCAGTTGCCCCACCCGCGAGGACAGTCACCCATCGCTGGCCATCCGTGAGCTCGACGACGGCCGCTTGCTGGTACACGACTTCGGTGGCGAGGATGTGGCATCGGTCTTGGCCGCCGTCGGCCTCGATGTCTGCGACCTGTTTCCTGCTGCACCTGGCGCCCCCGCTCCGCCCACACGGCGGCCGTTCAATGCGACCGACGTCCTTGCACTCGTGGCGATCGAGTCCAGCGTGGCTGTGGTGGTCTGCTCCGACGTGCTGCGCAGCCGCACGGTGTCCGAATTGGACTTCGGTCGGCTACTGAGGGCCGCGCAACGCCTGGGTGATGCTGCGGAGGTGTGCCATGCCTACCGCTGACCTCGACAAGCTGGCCGCCGTCGCCGACAGCCTGCGCCAGACGGTGGCCGATGCGGCCATCGCATGGCCAAAGCCCACGGAGATCAAGGCCGAACTGCCGTCGGCACCGGTCTTCGACGCGGCGACGCTGCTGCCCAACCCGCTGCGCGATTTCGTGCTCGACGAGGCCGACCGCATGCCCTGCAGCCCCGACTACGTGGCGGTGGCGCTGGTGGTGGCCATCGGTGCCGTCATTGGCGCCCGCGTGGCGCTGAAGCCCAAGCGCCGCGACGACTGGATCGTGACGCCCAACCTGTTCGGCGGCGTCGTCGGCGACCCGTCATCGAAGAAGACGCCGGCCATCAACACCGCGTTGCGCTTTCTCGATCGCCTGGAGGCCAAGGAAGCCGAGCGGCACGACGAACGCATGAAAGTGCACGCAGCTGAAATGGCTGCCTTCGAGGCCCGCCAAGGCGCAATCCAGGCGGCCATGAAGAAGGCGGCCAGCGGCAAAGGTGACGGCCTGAAGATGGACACCGCCGTGGCCGATCTACAGGCCCTGGTCCCCCCGGAAGCACCGGCCCAGCGGCGGTTCAAGACCAACGACGGCACGGTGGCCAAGATCGGCGACATCCTGGTCGGCAGCCCGGCCGGCCTGCTGGTGTTTCGGGACGAGCTCGTCGGCCTGCTGGCGTCTTGGGACCGCGAGGGCAACGAGGGCGATCGGGCCTTCTACCTCGAAGGCTTCAACGGCACTGGCAGCTTCAATATCGACCGCATCGGCCGCGGCAGCCTGTTGGTGAAGACCGTTTGCCTGTCCGTCTTCGGCGGCATCCAGCCCGAGCTGCTGGAGCGCTACCTGGCGGGCATGGTGAACTCGCTCGACAACGACGGCCGCATCCAGCGCTTCCAGTTGCTGGTCTACCCCGACCCCGTGGCTTGGCAGTGGCGCGACCGCTACCCGGTCAAGGGCGCCCGCGAGGCCGTGCGCGACGTCTTCGACCGATTGGCGGCCTTCGACCCCCTGCAAGATGGTGCCCAGCCTGCCGACGACTTCGTCAAGCTGCCCTGGTTCTGCTTCGACGACAAGGCCCAAGAGGTCTTCATCGAGTGGGCCACCGACCTGCACATGAACCGCATTGCGGCCGAGCAGAACCCGCTGATGTGCCAGCACTTGGCGAAATTCGAGAAGCTGTTCTGCTCGCTGGCGCTGAGCCTGCATCTGGCCGAGGGCCGCATAGGGCCGGTGCAGGCCGACACGGCATTGCGCGCGGCGGCCTGGTGCGTCTACCTGGAAGGCCATGCCCGGCGCATCTACGCGCTGGTGGAGGTAGCCAGGGTGTCGGCCGCACGAACGTTGAGCCGCCGCCTTCTGGCGCGAAAGTTGCCG
>CAZUKT010000747.1:0-2027 GCA_964620975.1 uncultured Rubrivivax sp.
GCATTCGGAGCCACGACACACGGGACCGACTACCCTGTCGTCACGGAAAGAGGGGCATTGAGGGAACTATCCTCGAGCAGTCAAGCGTACGCGCAGGTGCAGCCTGAACTGTGGGGCGCAACTCTCAGCCGCAGTTCAGCGCAAGCCGGGTCTCGCGGGCGTTGGCGACACAGGCGCGGCCAGCGGCGAACTCAGAAAGCGGGCCAGCTCGAAGGGGCTGGTGAAATCGTGCAGAGTGCCGTCCATCAGCACGGCGCGCGCCGCAAAACCGGCATTGCCGGTCGACCACACTGTCAGCAAGCAGCAGCGTGGCGGGGCAGCGCGCGTCGCCATGCCTGCTGTCGGGCTTGTCTTGTCGGCGCTAGGCATGTGGGTCTGCATGAGGCCTCCTCAAGTGGCGTGAAGTGGCAATTGACAGTGCGCATGCCGCAGTTGCACTGTCGCCCCTTGGCGTTGCGGCGACGTTGCGGGCCGCCGGTGGGCGACGGCACCCACCGCACAATCCCGACATGACGGGAGAACACGCGCCCATGTTCGATCTGGCCCTGCTCGGCCCGCTGCGCCTGCAACGCGGCGGCCAGCAGCTGTCCATGCCCGTGCGCAAGACGCAGGCGCTGCTCCTGCTGTTGGCGCTCGAAGGCAACGTGGGCCGGTCCCAGTTGTGTCTGCTGTTCTGGCCAGCGCTGCCCGTGGCCAGCGCCCGGCGCAACCTGCGGCGCGAACTGGCGCGGCTGCGCGAGATCGGCGCGGCCGACGCCGTGCTGGCCGAGGGTGACTTGCTGCGCGCGTCCGCGCACTTGCACACCGACCTGCATCTCGCCGAAATGGCGCTGGCGCGCAACGCGCCCGAAGAAGCCCTGGCCCTGTGGCGCGGCCCCTTGGCCGAAGGCCTGGTGATGGAAGACGCGCCCGACTTCGAGCCCTGGCTGGCTGCCGCGCGCTTGCGTGCGCTGCGCCTGCAGCAGCGCGCCCTGGAAGCCAGCGCCGCGGCCCTGGAGGCGCAGGGCGACTTCACCGCTGCCTTGGGCCGCATGCAGTCGCTGTTGGCCGCCGACATGCTGAACGAAGCCCACCACCGCGAAGTGATGCGCCTGCTGGCCGCCAGCGGGCAGCGTGAGGCTGCGCTGCGCCAGTTTGACGACTGCCAGAACCTGCTCGCCACCGAGTTGGGTTTGCCGCCTTCAGCCGCCACGCAGGCCCTGGCGCAGGCGCTGCGCAGTGGCCTGCCGCTGGTGGCGGCCGTAGCCACCGCGACAGCATCACCGTCGCTCACGCCCACACCCCAGCCGCCCGCATCACCAAGCGCCTGGCCGGCGCAGTTGCCCTTTGTCGGCCGCGCCGCCGAGGTGGCGCAGCTGCAAGCCGGTTGGGCTGCGCGTGCCGCGCTGCTGGTCACTGGCCCAGCTGGGGTCGGCAAGTCACGCCTAGCGCTCGATTTCGTGGCGGCCCAGGGACCCTACGCGCTGCTGCGCTGCCGCCCCGGTGACGCCGAAGTCGCCTTCGGCGCGCTGGCCCGGGCGCTGCGTGTGCTGGCCGGCCATCCGCCCGACCTGCGCGGGCTGGCGCCGTGGATCGTGGCTGAACTGGCACGGTTGCTGCCCGAACTGGGCCCGCCGCTGCCGCCGCTGCAGACCGGCAGCGAACGGCTGCGCTTCGATGAAGCCTGCCTCCAGGCCTGGGCGGCGTTGGCCAACGACAGTTTCGACGCCGTGGTGCTGGACGACTGGCACCTGGCCGACGCCGCCAGTCGCACGCTGGTGTCGCGCGTGGCCGCACGGCGCAGCGAGCGCGGTGGTCGCGGCTGCATCGAAGTCATGGCCTGCCGCAACGAAGACCCGGCGCTGGTGCAGGCGCTTCGTGGCGCCACCGACGCCGTGTGGGTGCCGCTGGAGCCGCTGCCGCCAGCGGCGGTGTACGAACTGGTGCAACGCCTGTCGGGTGCCGCTGACCCGGCGCGGTTTGCCAGTCGCCTGGCACGCGCCACGGGCGGCAACGCCTACTTCATCGCCGAAACCCTGCGCGACCTG
>CAZUKT010000748.1:0-2025 GCA_964620975.1 uncultured Rubrivivax sp.
CCAGTCCGCCCAGCGCCCACCAGGCCGCAAGGCGGCCGCGCAGGACTTTCATGACCTGACGGGCCAGGTGGTGGCCAAGGTGGTGACGTTGGCCAACGAGCTGGAAGACAGCCTCGTCAAGCTGCTGGTGTCGGTGGTGCCACCTGACCAGCGTGAAAAGGTTGACCCCAACGTGTTGCACGGCCCGGTGGTAGACGCCACGGGACGCACCGACGTGGTCAGTGACCAGGGCGAGGTCGACGACCTGCTGGCGAGCCTGGGCTTCTAGGGTAGGGCTGAACACGCCAGCCTTTCCCCCGCTTATCAGGCTCAAGCCGGCGCGGCGCGGCGGCACCATGCAAGGGCTCCCATCCGGAGCCCTTTTTACATGGCCGCCTCATGGCAGACAGCGCGCAAGACCGACAGTTACCCGCCACACAACGCAAGATCACCAAGGCCCGCACCGAAGGCCAGGTGGCGCGTTCGCGTGACCTGGGCCACTTCGGTGCCATTGGGGCCGGCGTGGCCGTGCTGGCCACGATGGCGCCCACGCTCCATGCCAGTGCCACCCGGCTGCTGACCGAGGGCCTGCGTTTTGATGCCGCCTTGTTGGCCAACCCCGCCGTGATGGCGGACCGCCTGGGCAGCTTTGGCCTGCAGATGCTGCTGGTGCTGGCGCCCGTGCTGGGCACGGTGGTGCTGGCCGCGCTGGCCACCAGCTTGCTGTGTGGGGGCTGGAACTTCACCTGGCAACCGCTGGAGCCCAAGTTCAGCAAGATCAACCCGCTGTCGGGCCTGGCGCGCATGTTTTCGGGCATGCACCTGGTGGACACGCTCAAGGCCTGCCTGCTGGCCATCATCTTGGGCACCGTGGCCGCCCTGTACCTGGGCCAGCACTGGCAACAACACGTCGAACTGCTGGCCATGCCACTGCCGGCCGCATTGGCCGCCGGGGGCGACTTGATTTTGGGCGGCCTGATGCTCATTGCCGGTGTCATGGCGGCCTTTGCGCTGGTGGACGTGCCACTGCAGCAGCACATGCTCAAGCGCAAGCTGCGCATGAACGTCGAAGAAATGAAGAAGGAATTCAAGGAAGTCGAAGGCAGCCCCGAGACCAAGGCCCGCCTGCGCCAACGCATGCGCGAACTCACCAGCCGCCGCATGCTGGCGGCCGTGCCCATGGCCGACCTGGTGGTGATGAACCCCACCCACTACGCCGTGGCGCTGAAGTACGACGAAGCCACCATGGCCGCGCCCCGGGTGGTGGCCAAGGGGGCCGACCTGCTGGCCCTGAAGATCCGTGACCTGGCGCGCGAAAACAAGGTGCCGGTGCTGCAGGCCCCGCCGCTGGCGCGGGCGCTGTACGCACACACCGAGGTTGACCACGAGGTGCCGGCACGCCTGTTCACCGCCGTGGCGCAAGTGCTGGCCTGGGTTTACCAGCTGCGCGAAGCCATGGCCACCGGCCGGCCAGCCAACGCCCAGGCGCCGGTGCCCGAAGTGCCGGCCGACATGGACACGCTCAAACCCAAGTCCGGCACTGAGCCTGGCGATGAAGCCGGCACCGAGGACGTGCGATGAACACGCTGATGGCCCGCCTGAACGCCTGGTTCGGCCCGCAGGGCGGCGCCCAGGGTGCTGCCATCAAGGCCCTGGTGCTGCCGGCCTTTGTGGTGATGATGCTGGCCATGATGGTGCTGCCGCTGCCGCCCTTCATCCTGGACTTGCTGTTCACCTTCAACATCGCGTTGGCGCTGACGGTGATGATGGTGTCGGCGCAGATGGTCAAGCCGCTGGACTTTGCTGCGCTGCCCACGGTGCTGCTGGTGACCACGCTGCTGCGCCTGTCGCTCAACGTGGCGTCCACCCGCGTGGTGCTGATGGAAGCCCACACCGGCCCGGGCGCCGCAGGGCAGGTGATCGAAGCCTTTGGCCACTTCCTGATCGGCGGCAACTTTGCCGTTGGTCTGATCGTGTTTGCCATCCTCGTGGTCATCAACTTCGTGGTGGTGACCAAGGGCGCAGAACGTATCGCCGAAGTCGGAG
>CAZUKT010000749.1:0-2021 GCA_964620975.1 uncultured Rubrivivax sp.
GCAAGAGCACGCTGGCCTTCGACATCCTCTTCAACGAGGGGCAGCGCCGCTACCTGGAAAGCCTGAACGCCTACGCGCGCAGCATCGTGCAGCCGGCTGGGCGGCCCGAGGTGGACGCGGTGTACGGCATACCGCCCACGGTGGCCATCGAGCAGCGGCTGAGCCGCGGTGGCCGCAAGAGCACGGTGGCCACCACCACCGAGGTCTGGCACTTTCTGCGCCTGCTGTGGGTCAAGCTGGGCCTGCAGCACTGCGTGCACGACGGCGCGCCGGTGAAAGCGCAGAGTGCCGAGAGCATCGCCGCACAACTTCTGCGTGACCACAAAGGCCAGCATGTGGGCCTGCTGGCGCCGCTGGTGATCAACCGCAAGGGTGTCTACACCGACCTGGCCAAATGGGCCAAGGCGCGGGGCCACACGCATTTGCGCGTGGACGGCGAATTCCTGTCGCTCAGCCCCTTTGCGCGCATCGACCGCTTCAAGGAACACACCATCGAACTGCCCGTGGGCAGCATCGTGGTCAGCGCCGAAACCGAACCCGAACTGCGTGCGCTGCTGAGCAAGGCGCTGGAACTGGGCCGTGGTGTGCTGCACCTGCTGCACCCGCTGGACGGGCTGGCCACTGCGATGGACAGCGACGGTGGCACCGGCGCCGGCATCGGCGAAGTGAAGGTGTTTTCCACCAAACGCGCCTGCCCGCAATGTGGCACCAGCTACGTCGAACTGGACCCGCGCCTGTTCAGCTACAACAGCAAACACGGCTGGTGCACGGGCTGCGTCGGCACCGGCCTGAAGCTGACACGCGAGCAGCGCAAGGCCTACGACGACAGCGTGCGCGACGACGAGAACAAGGGCCGCGAACAAAGCTTCCCGGCCGAAGAGGCCGAGGTCGAGGGCCTGGTGGACGTGCCCTGCGCCGATTGCGGCGGCGCACGGCTCAACGCAACCTCACGCGGTGTGACCTTTGAAGACAAGGCCATCCAGGACATCGCCCGCCTGTCGGTGTTTGAGGCGCGGCAGTGGGTCGCCAGTTTGGAGCTTCAGGGCCGTGACGCCGACATCGCCCGCGACGTGGTGGTGGAAATCAAGAGCCGGCTCGAATTCCTGGCCGATGTGGGCCTGGGCTATCTGACGCTGGACCGCGCCGCGCCCACGCTCAGCGGCGGCGAGGCACAACGCATACGCCTGGCTGCGCAACTGGGCAGCAACTTGCAGGGTGTGTGTTACGTGCTGGACGAACCCACCATCGGCTTGCACCCGCGTGACAACGGCGTGCTGCTGGGTGCGCTGGCCAAGCTCAGCGCCGCCGGCAACACGCTGGTGGTGGTGGAACACGACGAAGACACCATTCGCCGCGCCGAACACCTGATTGACATCGGGCCCGGCGCCGGCAAACGCGGTGGCACGCTGGTGGCGCAGGGCACGGTGGCCGACCTGTCGGCGCAGCCTGCTTCGCTCACCGGCCGCTTGCTGGCGCACCCGCTGCGCCACCCGTTGCAGGCGCGGCGCGAGGTGGACGCGGCCTTGCCTGCGCTGTGGGTGCGCAAGGCCACGCTGCACAACCTGCAAAACGTGGACCTGTGGGTGCCCATGGGCCGGCTGGTGGCGGTGACGGGGGTGTCGGGATCGGGCAAGAGCACGCTGGCGCGTGACGTGCTGCTGGCCAACGTGGCGGCCGTGGTGGGCATGAAGGCCAGCAAGGAAGGCCGCGACGCGCTGGCCGCCGGCAAACTGCCCAAACCGGCCGGCTGCGCCGGGCTCAGCGGCTTTGAGTCCATAGACCGGGTGCTGGAAGTGGACCAGACACCCATCGGCAAGACACCACGCAGTTGCCCCGCCACCTACATCGGCTTCTGGGACAGCATCCGCAAGCTGTTCACAGAGACGCTGGAAGCCCGGGCGCGGGGTTACGGCAGCGCACGTTTCAGTTTCAACACAGGCGACGGCCGCTGCCCGAGCTGCGAAGGGCAGGGCATGAAGACCATCGCCATGAGCTTCCTGCCCGACGTGAAGGTGCCCTGC
>CAZUKT010000750.1:0-2020 GCA_964620975.1 uncultured Rubrivivax sp.
CTTTCAGGCGGCCGGTGAGGCTGATGTAGCCGTCGGCGTCCATGGTGCCCTGGTCGCCGGTGCGAAACCAGCCGGCCTCGGGCCCGGTGGTGAAGGCCTCGGCGTTGGCCTTGGGGTTGCTTTCGTAGCCGGCCGTGACGTTGCCGCCCCGGATGACGATTTCGCCGATGCCGCCCGGCGGCAACAGCACGCCGTCTTCGCCCATGATGGCCACTTCGGGGCCTGCCGCCAGGCCCACCGCACCGGGTTTGCGCACGGCAGGCGGCAGCGGGTTGCTGCACATCTGGTGCGTGGCTTCGGTCATGCCGTAGGCTTCGATCAGCGGCGCGCCGAATGCGGCTTCAAGCTCTTTGATCACCTGCGGCGGCATCGAACTGCTGCTGCTGCGAATGAAGCGCAGCGGGTGGCGTGCGATCACGTCCTTGTTCTTGCTGGCGCGGCCCACGATGGCCTGGTGCATGGTGGGCACGGCGGTGTACCAGGTGGGCTTGGCCTCGTCCATCCAGCCAAAGAACTTGAGCGCGTTGAAGCCAGGTGTGCAAAACACCTGCGAGCCCGCCGCCAGCGGGGCCAGCACGCCGGCAATGAGGCCGTGGATGTGGAACAGCGGCATGATGTTCAGGCCGCAGTCCGTGGGCTTGAATTGCAGCGTGCGAGCGATGTTGGCCGCCGACGTACACAGGTTGCGCTGCGACAGCGGCACGATCTTGGGCCGCGAGGTGGTGCCCGAGGTGTGCAGCACCATCGATGTGTCACCCGGCTGCGCAAAGCCGCCCTGCGTGCTGGGAGTGGCGCTGGCGCCGCCGCTGTCACGGGGGCGCAGGGTGAAGTCACCCGCCGCGCTGCCGGCCACCAGGTCAATGATGCGCACGCCCAGTTTCTGCGCCACGGCAATGGCCGGTGACGTGCTGTCGTGTTCCACCACCAGTGCCTTGGCGTTCAGGTCCGACAGGTAGAACTCGAATTCGTCGGCGCGGTAGGCCGGGTTCAGCGGCGCGGTGGCCACGCCGCAGGCGGCGCTGATGAAGCAGGTGGCCATTTCGGGCCCGTTGGCCAGCACGATGGCCAGGCGGTCATTGCGGCCTATGCCCTGGGCGTTGAGCAAGTCCAGCGTGCGCTGCACCAGGCTGCGCAGGCCACCGTAGTCAAGGGCGGGGCGGCCGGGGGCGGTGATGGCCACGGCGGCGTCGGCGGCCGTGTCGAGCATGTGGATCAGCGTGGGTTCCATCGCGTCTTTCTGCGCGCAGCCGGTGGCTGGCGGGTTCGGGCAATTTCTGGCAAAAGCCAGGGCGCCGTCAAAGCAGACGGCCACCCCGGGGGAGCTTATGGGCGCCGCAGCGATGCGGCGTTTCAAGGACTTGCTGGGCCCGAAAGCGGCCCTGCAAGGCCGCCCTGCCACCCGGGGTGGTGTCGGGAACTGCGGTCCTTATACGGGGTATGCGTGGCCGGCGCACCCTGGGACTTCTACCGCACCGCAGCAATGCCACCACACTGTGCGGGCGGCTGGCCCTCAGCCGCCGATGTAGTGCATCTCTACGCGGCGCGCCCCGCTGCCGGTGTCGGCCATCAAGGCGCTGCGCAGCTCGGAGTAACGGTCGTCGCGCGCACCCCAGATCAAGCCCACGGCGCCGGCAATCTGCGTGTCGGTCCAGGGCGTGCCGGCCGGCGACGTGCCACGCAGAAGCGCCCGCAGGTCATGTCCGCGATGGGCAAACAGACACAAAAAAAGTTTGCCCTCGGTAGACAGCCGGGCGCGGTTGCAGTCGCTGCAAAAGGCTTGCGTCACACTGCTGATGACGCCCACCTCGCCGCCACCATCGGCATAGCGCCAACGCTGTGCGGTCTCGCCCGGCGCGGCCGCTGCCACGGGTTCCAGGGCAAACACCTCGCCCAAGCGCTGCACCACCTGGGCCGACGGCAGCACTTCGTCCATGCGCCAGCCGTTGGTGGCGCCCACGTCCATGTATTCGATGAACCGCAGCACCACGCCGGGGCCGAAATGGTCGCGCACGTGGCGTGC
>CAZUKT010000751.1:0-542 GCA_964620975.1 uncultured Rubrivivax sp.
TCGCGGGGAAGGGGTTGGTCTGCGTGATCACTGCCCAGGCCTGTCGCAGCGAGCCGCCCTGCGCCAGCAGTTGCATGTAGGCCGACACGTCGATGCCCGCCGGACAGGCATGGGTGCAGGGCGCCACGTTGTGCGAAGACGGCTCGGCCCGCCGCACCAGCGACAGCACCTGGCACGGGCACTGCATCACGCACAGGCCGCAGCCGACGCACTTGTCGGCATCCAGGTTGATGCCCATCGGTGCGGTCGCCACCTTCGGGTCGACCATTTCGCGGTACTTGTGCAGCTGCGTGATCCTGGACTGCAGGCGGATCCCCGAAGTCGCGTTCGAGGTGATGCTGGTTGTGTGGTCCATGGCCGACTGCCTGTAGAGCCGTGCTGCGCACAGCCCGTGGATTGAGGGGACTTGCCGGCGGCGCTGCGGGGCTGTCTAGGCCGCCTGCAGCAATTCGCCGGCGAGCAGATCGCCCAGAACCGCGCTGTGATGGCGGGTGTCTCCGAAGCTCAGATCGATGGCTGTGAGGCGCTTGAAGTAGTGGCCG
>CAZUKT010000751.1:552-2019 GCA_964620975.1 uncultured Rubrivivax sp.
GGCTTCCGCGCCGAAATGGCCACCGAGCGCGCGCGCCTGGCGGCCGAGGTTCAGGCCGCCGCGCCGAGCGACAGGACCTCGTAACGCGCCAGGTGATGGTCGGTGGAGCCGAAGAGGCCCTCGATCATGGTGGCGCGCTTGAAGTAGTGGCCGATGGGCAGTTCGTCGGTCATGCCCATGCCGCCGTGCATCTGGATCGCTTCCTTGCCGATCAGGCCACCGTACTGGCCGATCAAGGACTTGGCCGCCGACACCACACGCCGCCTCTGCTTCGGGTCTTCGCTGTCACCATTGATCGCAGCCAGCATCGAGATCGAGCGGGCCTGCTCGCAGGCCATGAACATGTCGACCATGCGGTGCTGCAGCGCCTGGAAGCTGCCGATGGGCACGCCGAACTGCTTGCGCGTCTTCAGGAACTCCAGCGTCTGCTCGCACAGCACCTCCATCGCACCGACGGCCTCCGCGCACAGCGCGATGGTGGCCAAGTCGACCGCGCGCTCGATGACCGGCAGCGCCGCTCCCTCGGCGCCGATTTGCGCCGCGGCCGGCACGGCAACCCGGTCCAGGCGGATCTGCGCCGAGCGCTGCCCGTCCAGGGTGCCGTAGCCAAGCACCTCGAGCCCTGCAGCATTGCGGTCGACCAGGAACAGCGAGATGCCGTCTTCGTCATCGATAGCGCCGTGGGTGCGTGCCGACACGATCAGGGTGTCGGCGACGTCGCCGTGCAGGACAGCGAACTTGGCCCCGCTGAGCCGGTAGCCGTCGGCCGTCCGTGTGGCCGTGGTCGCCACATGACGCAAGCGGTACCGGCCCGCACGCCCGTGCGCCGCCAGCGCCATCAGCCGCTGACCCTCGACGATGGCTGGCAGCAGGGCCTCCTGTTGCTCTCTGGAGCCCGCCAGGCCGAGGACGCGGCCGCACAGCACCACGGTGGCCAGGTAGGGCTCCAGCACGAGATGGCGGCCGAAGCACTCCATCACCATGCTCAGCGTTTCCGCGCCGTTGCCCAGGCTGCCCATGCCGCCCAGTTCCTCGGGAATGCCGATGCCCAGCAGGCCCATGCGGGTGAAGTCGTCCCAGTGCGGCGCCGAATGCGTCGCGGGCGAGTTCAGGCGTTTGCGGCGCGCGTCGAAGGTGTAGGTCTTCGCGAGTTGTCGGCTCAGCGCATCCTTGAGGTGCTGCTGCTCGGGGGTCGGTGAAAAGTCCATCGGGGGGTCCTTCCTACAGGCCCAGGATGCGCTGGGCGATGATGTTTCTCTGGATCTCGTTGGACCCGCCGAGGATGCTCATCTTGCGCATGTTGAGGTGCTCGACGGCGGCGCTGGCGGCTTCGTCGGACCCGAGTGGGTCGCCCTGCCAATCGGGCGCTAGCGCCTCCGGTCGGTGGGCCAGGGCGTCCGGGCCGCAGGTGTGCAGGATCAGCTCGAGGATCTTGTTGATCCCGTCGGGGTCGAGACCGATGGTCGG
>CAZUKT010000752.1:0-2015 GCA_964620975.1 uncultured Rubrivivax sp.
GGTATTCGCGCGGCGACATGCCCACCTGGCCGCGAAAGGCTGCGGTGAAGCTGCTCTGGTGCTCGTAGCCCACGCGCTCGGCCACCTGCGCGATGGTCAGGCTGGCTTCGAGCAGCAGCTGTTGCGCCTCGCGCACGCGGCGCCCCAGGCAGTAGTCGGCCATGGTCATGCCGAAGGCCTGCTTGAACAGCACCTTGAGCTTGTTCTGGTTGGTGCCGATCTCTCGCGCCAGATCGCCGAAGGGCGGCGGTCGCCGGTAGTCGCGGTCCAGCCGCACCAGCGCCGCATGCGCCAGGTCGAAGTCGCGCCGCAGTTGCAGCGCCGGGCCTGGCGCTGGCTGCTGGCTCAGCATGGCGTCAAGTGCATAGGCCACCAACTCTGCCACGCGCCCGGCCACCTGGACCACGCGCAACTCGCCGTGCAGGCGGCTGTCCAGCGTGTCCGCGATCAAGGCCGCGACGCGGTGGCCTACAGGGAAGGACGCGATACGGCCGAAGGTGGCGGCTTCCCCCAATGCATCGCGCACCTCCGGCGGCAGGTCTTCGTCGCGCAGACCAAAGCGCTTGGCGAAAGTGGCCGCGCGGAAGGTGGCCACGATGCCCTGCTGCCGTGCGCCACCGGCGATGTCGGCCGACATCGGCAGGCCACTCGGCAGGCAGGCCAGCACGACCTCGGGGCGGTTGAAGACGATGGCCGCATCGCTGCCGAATTGCAGCCGCACGTCGCAGGCCAGCGAGGCGCGCAGCATGATCATCGGCTCGTGAGTGTCGTAGGCCCAGCGGGCCATTCGCGGCAAGACACAGTTGATGACGTTGACCAGGGCGTCCTCGTCCAGCCGCACCACGTCGGCCGTGCCGCTGCCGCCGGGCAGGGTGTAGATGGTGCGTACCACGCTGCGCGAGACGGTGCGCGACTCGCCCGCCTCATGGGCCGCGCGCTCCCACTCGCGGTCGAAGTCCAGCGGCGAGGGCATCGCAGCGCCGCGCGACGTTGATGTGCCCATGCGGTGGTTTCCCCTAAAAATGCGATGCCGAAGCCTAACCCGGACGCCGAAGGCTGCCGGTAAGGTGTTGCACGACCCGCCGCTCGCCGACGATGACACCGAAGACCGCACCAGCCGAGTACACGCCCGCCGCCCAGTTGCTGCGCGACAGCGTGGTATGGGATCACCACACCTGCCTGCCGCTGCGCCCGCTGGACGAGCGCTTCCTGCCGCAGCTCGCCCGCCACAAGGCCGCCGGCTTTGACGCCGTCATGGTCAATGTCGGCTTTGGCGACCAGGGCCCGGAAGCGCATTTGCGCATGCTGGCGGCGCTGCGGCACTGGATCCTTGCGCGCCCTGACGACTACCTGCTGCTGGAGAGCACCGACGACGTGCAGCGCGCCCACGCCACAGGCCGTCTGGCCGTAGGCTTCGACATCGAGGGGGCCAACGCGATCGGCGACCAGCTAAGCCTGATCCAGCTGTATCACGACCTGGGCGTGCGCTGGATGCTGCTCGCCGAAATGGCGCGCGTGGGTCTGCAGGTGTGCCTGAGCCACACGGGGCATCGCAGCGTGCGCGAGGTGCTCGAGGTCGCCACACGCCCGGTCATCTTCTCGCACAGCAACTGTGCCGCCGTTCACGCGCACCCGCGCAACATCCCGGACGACCTGATCAGGGCCTGCGCCGCCACCGGTGGCGTGGTCGGCATCAACGGCGTGGGCATCTTCCTGGGCCGCAACGACATCTCCAGCGAGACCTATGCACGTCACGTCGACCACGTGGTGCAACTGGTGGGGCCGACGCACGTGTCGATCGCGCTGGACTACGTGTTCGACATGCAGGAGCTCGACGACTACATGCGCACGATGCAGCACACGTTTCCGCCAGGGCTCGGCTACGAGCTGGGGGCGCGCTTTGTCCCACCAGAACAGATCGTCGAGATCGTCGCCACTCTTCAGGGCTGGGGCTATCGCGACGACGACTTGAAAGCCGTTCTCGGTGGGAACCTGATGCG
This sequence comes from uncultured Rubrivivax sp., assembly GCA_964620975.1. Lineage (GTDB taxonomy): Bacteria > Pseudomonadota > Gammaproteobacteria > Burkholderiales > Burkholderiaceae_C > Rubrivivax. The sequence goes on from CAZUKT010000752.1 coordinate 2,001, forward strand.
TATGGCGAACCAGGT
>CAZUKT010000753.1:0-2013 GCA_964620975.1 uncultured Rubrivivax sp.
CGGCCAGCAGCGCCGCACCGCAGGCGGCCAGCAGCAACTCGGCACGCGCCCGCATCGGCGGGCGCCGCACCAGGGCAGGCGGGCAGGCTCGGCCGGTTTTCATGGCGCTGCACTTTCTCCGGGCCCGGGGCGCGGTGTGGGTTTGCCAGTGAGCAGGCTGCTCGGGTGGCTCGTGGTTTGTTCGCTCAGTTGCCGCAGCGACGCTGACAACACGGCCAGTTCAGACATCAGGCGCGACAGGTCCGGCAGCGTCTCGTTGCTCAATTGCTGCACGCTGCTGGCGGCCGCATCCGCCGCACGGCCGGCGCGCGCGCTGGCCGCATTGGCCACCTCGGCCATGCTTTGCACCGCTTCTGCACTGGTGCTGATGCGCGCCAGCGTAGGCCCCAGTTGCTCGCCGGCCTTGGCGGCCAGCTGCGCCGTGCGGGCGGCGTCTTGCAGGCCGGTGCGGATGGCACCTTGCTGCGCCGCCAGGGCATGCGCCAGCGTGGCGACATCGGCCAGCGTGGACTTGAGCGCAGCCCGGTTGTCGGCGTCGAACATGGCGTTGAGGTTGTTCGAAACCCGGTCGATGTTGGCCAGCACATTGCTCAGCACGTTTTCCAGCCGCGCACTGAGCGACATCTTGAAGGGGATGGTGGGCGGCACACCATCGGCGCCAGCCACCAGCGGCAAGGCGCTGGCGCTGCCGCCGCTGAGCTCGACATAGGCAATGCCGGTCAGGCCCTGGGTCTTGAGCACGGCCACGCTGTCGGTCTTGATGGGTGTGCCGCGCTCGATGAGAAAGTGCAGGCGCACCTGCTGCGAGTTCTGGCGGTCCACGGCAATGCGGCTGACCTTGCCCACGTCCACGCCCAGGTATTTGACCGGCGCGTCCACGTTCAAGCCGGCCACCGATTCCTCGATCGCCGCCTGGTAGGTGTCCATCTTTTGCTGGCCGCCCAGCCCCGAGGCCAGCCACAGCACGCCCATCACCAGTGCGGCCCCCAGCACCAGCACAAAGGCGCCGACCAGGCTGTAGTTGACCTTGTCGTCCATGGCCTGGACCTTGTTCAGGCCGCCAGCCGCACGGCGGGTGCGGATGCAGGCGCATGTGCAGGTGCAGGCGCACGCACGTTGCCGTGGTCGGCAAAGTAGGCGCTGACGATGGCGTGCGGGTGCCTGGAAAGCTCGGACATCGTGCCCAGCGCCAGCACATGGCCTTCGCCCAGCACGGCCACGCGGTCACACACCTGCCACAGCAGGTCGAGGTCGTGCGTGACGATGACCATGGTCGGGCCAAAGAGCGTGTGGGTGCGCAGGATCAACTCGTCCACGCCGGCCGCGCTGGCCGGGTCCAGGCCCGAGGTGGGTTCGTCCAGAAACAGCAACTCCGGGTCCAGCGCAATGGCACGCGCCAGCGCTGCGCGCTTGAGCATGCCGCCACTCAGTTCACCCGGCAGCTTCAGGCCGGCGTCGGCGGGCAGGCCGGTGAGGGCCAGCTTCCATTCGGCGATGCCGTCGATGAGTGCATCGTCCAGGTCACTGTGTTCACGCAGCGGCAGGCCCACGTTCTGGCGCACGGTGAGCGCGCCGAACAATCCGCCGCGCTGGAACATCACGCCCCAGCGCTGCCGCAGCGCCAGCGTCTGCGCGGCGTCGAGCGTTCCCAGGTCCTGGCCAAACAGGCGCACGACGCCGGTGCTGGGGCGCTGCAGCCCGATCATTTCGCGCAGCAGCACCGACTTGCCCGATCCGCTGCCGCCGGCCAGGCCCAGGATTTCGCCCCGGCGCACGGCCAGGTCCAGGCCTTCATGCACGGTGTGGCTGCCAAAGCGGGTGCCGATCTGCTGCAGTTGCACGGCAAAGTCGTCGGTGGGGGCCATGGCTACAGCCCCAGCAGGTTGAAGGCCACCGAAAACAGCGCGTCGGCCACGATCACCACAAAGATGGCCTGCACCACGGCCAGCGTGGTCTGGCGGCCCACGCTGTCGGCGCTGCCTTCGGTGCGCAGGCCCTGGAAGCAGCCCACCG
>CAZUKT010000754.1:0-2007 GCA_964620975.1 uncultured Rubrivivax sp.
AGACACCAAAAACGCAATGCGTCAGTGCCTGAAGGACATACAGACCGGGGAATACGCCAAGAGCTTCATCCTGGAAAACCGGGCCGGCGCACCCACGCTGCTGAGCCGCCGCCGCCTGACCAGCGAGCATTCCATTGAGGTCGTGGGCGAGAAGTTGCGCGCCATGATGCCGTGGATCAAGGCCAACAAGCTGGTTGACAAGAGCCGCAACTGATGTGGCAGCGCGGCCCCGGCGGGCCGCGCTATCCTCCACAAGATGACCGACGACCCCAAGTTTCCCGAAGACGACACCGATCCTGCACCGGTGCCCAAGCGTCGACGTGGCATCTACGTGCTGCCCAATGCCATCACCCTGGCCGCGCTGTTTTCGGGCTTCTACGGCATCGTGATGGCGATGAACGGCCGCTTTGAAGTGGCCTGCATCGCCATCTTCTGCGCTGCAGTTCTGGACAGCATGGACGGCCGCGTGGCGCGCATGACCAACTCGCAAAGTGCCTTTGGCGAGCAGATGGACAGCTTGTGTGACATGGTCAGCTTTGGGGCTGCGCCCGCGCTCATCGTCTATATCTGGGGCCTCAAGGACCTGGGCAAAGCCGGGTGGATTCCGGCCTTTGTCTACATCGCTGGAGCGGCGCTGCGGTTGGCTCGATTCAACGTCAACATCGGCGTTGTCGACAAGCGTTTCTTCCAGGGCATGCCCAGCCCGGCCGCAGCGGCCATGGTGATGGGCTTGATATGGGTGATGGACGACGCGGGCTTCCGGGGTGCATCCAAGATTGACTGGTTGGCGTGGTCGGCCTTTGGTGTGACCTTGTTCGCCGGCTTGTCGATGGTGACCAACGCCCCGTTCTACAGCTTCAAGGTAGTGGGAGGCCGCAGCACGGTGCCCTTTGTGGTGATCGTGGCCATTGCGCTGGGCATTGCACTGGTTGCGCTTGACCCGCCGCGGGTGTTGTTTGGCATCTTCTGTCTTTACGGCATTTCGGGCTATGCGGTGTACGCGTGGCGCAAGTTCAAAGGCAAGCCAACCAGCGTTATTGCCATCTCCACCGATGAGCCCGACGAAAAGGGTCTTCATCCTTGAAACGTCCTGAAGATCTTGCGTGCTATATTGCTCTGCATGTCTTCAACCAGCCGCGCCCTCGCGCTACAGCTAGCCCTGCCACTGCGGGTGCGCTGATCGATTTCGTCTTCATCTCTTCCTGATCAACGGCCCGCCAGCGCAAGCAGCGGGCCGTTGTTCATTTTTCAGGCTGCTTGCGACACTCACTTCGCCAAGGCATCACCATGACCGACAAGCTCATCATCTTTGACACCACATTGCGTGACGGCGAGCAATCGCCAGGCGCTTCGATGACACGCGACGAAAAACTGCGCATCGCACGGCAACTCGAGCGCCTGCGTGTGGACGTCATCGAGGCCGGCTTCGCAGCGTCGAGCAACGGCGATTTTGAGGCCGTGCGTGCCATTGCTGACGCCATCAAGGAGTCCATCATTTGTTCTTTGGCGCGCGCCAACGACCGCGACATTTCGCGTGCGGCCGAAGCACTCAAGGGCGCGGCGCGCTCACGCATTCACACCTTCATCGCCACCAGCGAACTGCACATGGAGAAGAAGCTGCGCATGACACGCGACCAGGTGTTTGAGCAGTCCAAGCTGGCAGTGCGCTTCGCTCGCAATCTTTGCGCCGACGTCGAGTTTTCGCCTGAAGACGGCTACCGCTCAGACCCCGACTTCTTGTGCCGGGTGCTCGAGGCAGTGATTGCCGAAGGCGCCACCACCATCAACATCCCGGACACGGTGGGCTACGCCATCCCCGAGTTGTACGGCGCTTTCATCCGCAACCTTCGCGAGCGGATTCCAAATTCGGACAAGGCCGTGTGGTCGGTGCACTGTCACAACGATCTCGGCATGGCCGTGGCCAACTCGCTGGCTGGGGTCATGATCGGCGGCGCACGGCAGGTGGAATGCACCATCAATGGCCTGGGTGAACGCGCCGGCAACTGC
>CAZUKT010000755.1:0-1058 GCA_964620975.1 uncultured Rubrivivax sp.
CTCCACCTGGTTGAGCACGCAGTTCTTGGCCTCGATGTGGTCGAGCAGCCGGCCTGGCGTGGCAATCAGCACCTCGACACCGGCCTTGAGCGCCAGGGTCTGCGGCTTCATGTCGATGCCGCCAAACACCACCAGCGAACGCAGGTTGGAATGCTTGGCGTACTTCTTGACGTTCTCGGCCACCTGGTCGGCCAGCTCGCGCGTGGGCGCCAGCACCAGGGCCCGCACCGGGTGGCGCGCCGGCGACATGCTGGCGTTTTCATGGCGCAGCATCTTTTGCAGCAGCGGCAGCGTGAAGGCGGCCGTCTTGCCAGTGCCGGTTTGCGCCGCGCCCATCACGTCGCGTCCATCCAGCACGATGGGGATGGCCTTGGCCTGGATCGGCGTCATGGCCGTGTAGCCACTGTCGACCACTGCACGCAGCAGCTTGGGGTCCAGGGGGAGGGTGTTGAAGAGAGGCGGCGGCGCTTCGGGGGCGGCCACGGCGAATTCGGCTTGCGCCAGGGGGTCTGAATCGGTCATGTGCTGCGATTATCGGTCATGCTGGCGTATGCGCGCTGCAAGCAGCCCGGTGTGCCGGGCCCCTCAGGACTTTAGTAGCCGCGCAGCATGAAATCGATGGCCGTTTCAACGCGCAACTGGTCGTCAGTCGCCAGGTGGGCAAGGGGCTGCGATAGCAGCGCTTTGGGAACCGCCAAAACGTTGGGCGTATCGACAACCCAGGACTGCCCGTCCATGACTACAGCCCATTGAGCCCGAGTCAAGAGCAGCACGCCTTCAGTCGCCAGAAACAAGGGCAGGCACCACCGGGTCGATGTGCTGACCAGATCACTTTGCACGTCCAGGTAGAGCCCATGTGTCGCACGCAGATTGGGGTTTCGGTAAAAGTCGAAGCGCGACATCGGCTTACGGCTCAACCGGTGGCGACGAGTCCCGCATGAAGTTCTGCAACTGATCGGCCGCAGTGCCGTGCTGATGTATGCCAGCGGCGTAGGCTTCAAGAGCGGCACGGTTGTCCAACGCCCACTGGTTGCAGTTGTCGTAGCCGCCCGGCGGCT
>CAZUKT010000755.1:1068-2002 GCA_964620975.1 uncultured Rubrivivax sp.
GCGCGTCACGCGCCATGGCAACAACTCGCATCGGCAGCATTTCAACGCGGCCGTCTGGATGAAAAACCACGTCGAACAGCTGCCCGGCAAGACGCTTACCCAGTGAAATCTGCCCGCTGGCCCCAACTTCCTTCAACATGATCTAGCCCTCATCCATGCGCCAATGCCATCATGCCGCATGACGCCTAGCTGTGCAATGCGCAGCGTCGCGGTCCAAGCTCTTGCCCTTTGGTGCACCTTTGCAGTATCCAGGCACGCCTGATTGGTGGGTAGCACCTGCAGTTGCTCCCGATGCGCACCGAAGCGTCGACAAGGTGCCCCAAATGCTCGGACAACAACGTCTGGGGCACCTTCTTGGCCAGGGTGGACTGGATGCGCTGAAGGTCGAGCACGACCGGATGACGAGGGGCTGGCGCCCTCATGGTCGCCAGCTCCTGCGATTGCGGAAGCATGAAGGCTGCGGTATTGCCGGCGCCGGGCTGCCGGGCATCGAAGGAACCCGATCCGATCAGTGCTTCCGTCACATCTCTCGACGCTCGCTTCCGCCGAGTGGCACGGGCCGCGAGGAGGTCATACGCATCCATCGCGGCGCCTTGAAGCGCACGATGCGCCAGTACAACGCGACATAGCTGAAAGCAAACATGGCCAGGAACACCGCCAAGAGACCAGACTGGTCCCAGAAAAGAGTGGCGGGTATCACCGACAACATGCAAAGCAGCCACAGATATGGCGACGTCATCGAGTTTCTGCGTGTAAGCGCCTTGGCGCTCTTGTCGCCCACCGCCCAACGCATCACCCGCCGATAGATCAGTGAGTGGAGATGGATGCCGTCGGGCATGCTGGGGGGCACGGCCCGCAAGAAGCGCCTGCGGTAGATTGAAAACAGGGTCTCGAACACCGGGTACACACACACCAACAGCGGAAACAGCGGCTA
>CAZUKT010000756.1:0-1042 GCA_964620975.1 uncultured Rubrivivax sp.
CGATCAGCACCGGCTGGCGCAGGCGCACGAACAAGACGCCAGCCGCGGCGCAGATCAGCAGCAGCAGGGCGAGTTCGTGGAAGGCGTGGTCCATGGGGGTTTCGGATTGCGGTCTCGCTGTTCGGTTCCGCGGGCCTTCAGGCCCCGTGCACGTACACCAGCGTGGCGGCCAAGACGTAGGTGGCGGCCAGGCCGATGCTGACCCAGCTTGCCAGGCGCAGCACGCGGCCACGCGGACGCATGACCAGGCCGACCATCACCAGCCCGGTCATCACCCCCGCGGCCGTGGCGGTGCCGGCGTGTGCCGGGCTGGCATGGGCCAGCAGCACGCCCTGCACGTAGACGGCGTCGTCGACGGCCATGATCGCGACGTTGAACAGGTTGCTGCCCAGCAGGTTGCCGATGGCCATGTCGATCGCGCCCAGGCGCAGCGCCGACAGGGTCACCGCCGCCTCGGGCAGCGTGGTGACGAAGGCCATGAACAGCGTGCCGACGAAGCTGCGGTTCCAGCCGGCAGCCTGGGAGAGCTGGTCCGCCAGGTGGGACAGCCAGATGCCCGCGGCAAGGACGACCGCCGCGGCCAGGCCGAAGCGGCGCAGTTCGGCGGCGAGCGTCGGAATGCGGGCGGGGGTGTCGCCGGGCGCCAAGGCGGCTGTCGGGGGTGTCCGGGGCCCCGCGGACGGCGACGCTACGGGAATGGGCGGCGGCGAGGACCCGGTGTCGCAGGGGTGAGCCGGCCGTCGCTGCCGCGAGTGCACGCTGCGAAGTGCCAGCAGGTACAGCCCCAGCAGCACCGGGCTGTAGACGCCCACGTGCAGCAGCGAAGGCAGGGTCTCGGCCATCAGCACGCTCATGGCCACCAGGCCCAGCATCACCACGCCGAAGGCGGCCGACAGCAGGTGCTCGTCGCTGGCACGCCGGTACAGGGGCTCCTCGCGCTGCAGCGCGTCGACCACGGCGAGGAAGAACAGGTTGAAGACACAGGCGCCGAGCGCATTGCCCACGGCGAGGTTGGGCGCCTGCAGCAGCACGACCGCGCTCA
>CAZUKT010000756.1:1052-1994 GCA_964620975.1 uncultured Rubrivivax sp.
ACGCCCGAGGCCAGCTCCGGCAACGAGGTGGCGGTGGCCAGCAGCGCCAGCCCGACCCAGCCCGCTGACAAGCCGGTCAGCGCGGCAATGCGCTCGCCACTGTGGCTGAGCACCCAGCCGGCGCGCGCGATCAGCGCCGCGCACAGGGCGAACTGCAGCGCGAGCAGCAGGGCCGTCATGCCTCGCCCGGCCGCTGTCGCTGCCGCCGGCGCCGCGTCGCCCGGACGACCCCCTTGCGCAGTTCCTCCACCCAAAGCACGGCGCTGGCCAGCGCCAGCAGCGGGAGCAGGCTGGCCGGCTCGAGCGGCACGGTGTGGAACAGCGCGTTCATCGGCGGCGCGTAGAGCACCGCGGCCTGCAGCGCCACCGACAGCGCCAGTCCGCCGAGCAGCCAGCGGTTGCGCAGCACCCCGAGCCGCAGCGCCGAGGCGCTGGCCGACTGGCAGTTCAGCACGTTGAACCACTGGCACATGGCCAGCACCGTGAAGGTCTCGGTGCGCACCACCTCCAGCGGCGCGCCCTGCTGCAGCCGCCAGGCGAACCAGCCGAAGCTCACTGCGGCAATGGCCGGCGTCATCAGCGCCACGCGCAGCAGCAACTCGCGGCCGAGCAGGCGGTCGTCGCGCGCCACGGGCCGGCGCCGCATCTCGTGGCCGTCGGCCGGGTCCATCACGAGGTTCACCGTCACGGTGCCTTCGGTGACGATGTTGATCCACAGGATCTGCACCGCCGCCAGCGGCAGCGGGAAGCCCCCGAGCAGCGCCAGCAGCAGCACCGCCACCTCGGCCAGCGAGGTGGCGAAGAGGTAGAGGATGACCTTCTTCAGGTTGCCGTAGACCACGCGGCCTTGCTCGACCGCGCTGACGATGGTGGCGAAGTTGTCGTCGGTGACGACGATCTTGGCCGCGCTCTTGGCCACCTCGGTGCCGGTGATCCCCATGG
>CAZUKT010000757.1:0-1992 GCA_964620975.1 uncultured Rubrivivax sp.
CCGGTGGCAACTTCGGGCGCTGGCGCACCGGCAGTGGCGCCGTGCTGACCAACAGCGGCAGTTTCCTGGACCAGACCTCTGTCGACACCTACTTCGAAAACCAGCTTGGCGGCGCAATGAGCCGCTTCGACAACACCGGCACCTATGCCAAGACCAGCGCCACCACGACTGCCTTCTACATCCCGTTTGGCAACACCGGCACCCTGAGCGTCAGCGCCGGTGTGCTCAGCCTGAACGGGGGTTTGACCAACTTCAGTGGCAGCACGCTGACCGGCGGCACCTACCAGGTTTTCGGCCCTGGCATCCTGCAGTTTGCTGGGGCCAACATCGTCACCAACGCAGCCACACTGATGCTGGACGGCGCCAGCTCGCAGCTGCGCAATGCCAGCAACAACGCCAACGCACTGGCCAACTTCGCCGCCAACACCGCAGCGGGCCGTTTCACCATCCAGAACGGCCGCAACTTCACCACGCTGGGCGCCTTCAACAACGAAGGTTGGGTGCAGGTGGGCAACGCCAGCACCTTCACGTCCACTGGCGTCTTCAGCAACTCCCTGGGCGCCACGCTGCAGATGGCCGGCGGCAGCTTCGCCGGCCCCACCGTGCCCAACGCGGGGCTGGTCAGCGGCTTTGGCAGCGTGGCACCGGCGCTGGCCAACACCGGCACCGTGCGCGCCAGCGGCGGCACGCTCACGCTGGCCGGTGGTGTGCAGGGCCCCACCGGGGGCCTGTTCGTCGACACCGGCGCCACGCTGGTGCTGGGTGCACCCAGCAGCGCCGCCACGTTGGGCCACAACGGCAGCCTGCTGGCGCTGGGCGCCAACGACATCATCGTGCACCAGGACTACGACAACGCCAGCTTCGGCGTGGGCAACAGCTTTGACCGCCGCGCGGCGGTCAGCGGCGGCGGGCTGATCCTGGCTGCAGGCGCCACCCAGCAGACGCTGTCGGGCGCGCTGCTGCAAGGCGGCAGCACCGGCAGTGCCACCATCGCGCTGCCCAACATCCGCGTCGGCCTGGGTGGCATCACCACCGAGTTCAGCATCCACAACGTCGGCAGCGGCGGGCCCAGCCTGCGGGGTGCGCTGCAGAACACGGGCATCAGCAACGCCGGCCTGTCGGGCAGCGGTGTCACGGCGCAGAACTGGGGCGCCATCGCCCAGGGGGATGCCAGCGCGCCCTTCAGCATCACCTTCGACCCGGCCTTCGGCCAGGCGCTGAGCGGCCAGACGCTGCAGGTGGTGAACAACTTCGACAACGTCGCCGGGCAGACGCTCAGCATCACCGGCAGTGCCTACAACCTGGCCATCGCGTCGCCGGCCACGCCCAACCCGGTGGTCTTTGCCAACCAGCGCGAAGGCGGCAACCTGAGCCAGACCCTGGGGATCTGCAACCTGGCGCCAGCCCACGCCTTTCCCGACGGCCTGACGGCCAGCATCAGCGGCGCCGGCCCGGTGCTGGCCAGCGGCTCGTTCAGCCTGCTGGCTGCGGGCGGCAGCAACAGTTCGTCCCTCGTGGTGGGACTGGACACCAGCACGGCCGGCGCCAAGGTCGGCACGGCCACCATCACGCTGGCTTCCGATGGCACCGGCACCAGCGGTTTCAGCGCGCTGGACATCGGCACGCAGACCGTCAACGTCTCGGGCAGCGTCTACCGGCTGGCCACAGCCAGCGCGGCCACGCCCAACCCCGTGCTGCTGGCCAAGCAGCGCGTGGGCGGCACACTCAATCAATCGCTGTCATTCACCAATACCGCAGCAGCGGACGGCTTCAGTGAGGGACTGAACGCCATCATCAGCGCCTCTGGCAGCGCGACTGCCGGCGGCTCGTTCAGCGTGCTGGCGGCAGGCCACACCAGCAACGCGCTGTTTGTCGGCATCGACACCAGCAGTGCCGGTGCCAAGACGGGCACCGCCACCATCACGCTGGCCTCAGACGGCACCGGCACCAGCGGTTTCAGCGCGCTGGACATCGGCACGCAGACCGTCAACG
>CAZUKT010000758.1:0-1988 GCA_964620975.1 uncultured Rubrivivax sp.
CCGGCCACAACCCGTCCTTCACGGCGCACTCGAAAATCTTGCCTCAGCGCAGTTGCGAAGGGCAGGTTTCCGGCGACGAGTCCGGACCGCTCGTTGGCTCAGGTCGGCCAGCAGCTGCCGGTCACGAAGGGCAACTCTCTAGCCATTCATCGAACGTCATCCGCTTTGGATTGCCCATGGCCATTTGGTGCAAGAAACGCGGGCCCTGAGCAGAAGGTGACCATTGCCCCGATGAACGGCAATCCCTCGAAACTGTAGAGCTGATACACTGAACGAACGTTCATTCAGTATGGAAAATAATGACAACTTCAAGTCGCGTCCAGGCGACGGTGGCGCGCCGTGAACAACTGCTAGCGGCTGCACTGCATTGCTTCGTGGTCAAGGGCTTTCACCAAACCAGCATGCGTGACATTGCCGCCCAGTCCGGCGTCAGCCTCGGAAGTCTCTACAACCACTTCGAGAGCAAGTCGGCCCTGATCGCTGAGATCGCCCAGATGGAGTCCACCGAACTGGCCCCTCTGGAGGCTCAGCTGACGAAACAGCGCGGCCGCAGCGGTCTGCTGCGCTTCGCGCGCGACTACGCCGCCTTGCACCAGGACTCGGCGCGCCTGATGCTGGGAGCCGAGGTCCTCTCAGAACTTCTGCGCCACCCTGAGCTGGCCACTCCTTTCCTAGTCACCCGTCATCGCCTCGTGCAGGCGTTGGCCGCCGCGCTGGAGCATGCCCGCGCAGAAGGCGAGTTGGCACAAGGCATGGCTGCGCCCGATCTGGCCGGTTTGCTGCTGGACGCCATCGAAGGCCGGTGCTTTGTGGATGCACTTGCCAGAGGGCAGACCCCTGCCATGCGCATGGGCGGGCCTTTGCTGAAGCTGATCGAGGCCCTTCTTGCGCCGGCCAATACGGGGCGTACCCCCAAACGCACATGAGCGCCGCCCGTTTGACCGGGCTCGACCTGGCTCGAGCCTGGGCTTGGCTGGGCATGCTGGTGGTGAACTTCCGCGTCGCCATGGGCGTGGAAAAGGATTCCAACGCGCCAGCGTGGCTGCAAGCGGCTGTTGAAGCGCTGTCGGGGCGCGCCGCAGCGCTCTTCGTGGTGCTGGCCGGCATGGGCTTGGCGCTGGCGACGCGCAAGCTGCGCGGCAGCGAGCTTTGGAACTGGGTCGCGCGTCGTGCGCTCTTCCTGGCCGCCATCGGCGGATTGAATCTGATGATCTTTCCGCCGGACATCCTGCACTACTACGCGGTCTACTTCGTGCTCGGCGCTGTGGTGCTGAGCGTCCCGCGATCCTTCTGGCCCTGGATCACCACCGGCCTGGTGTTGACATGGCCGCTGTTGGCTTTGACCTTTGACTACAACGCAGGTTGGCATTGGCCGACGCTGACCTACGAGCCGCTGGACAGTGCAGCGGTAGTGTTGCGGCACACGCTGTTCAACGGTTGGCATCCCTTGCTTCCATGGGGTGCTCTTCTGGTCTGGGGCTTGTGGCTTCAGGGCTTGCAACTGGAGCAGGCCCGAACCGCCCAGCGGCTGCTGGCCGGTGGTGCGGTTGCCGCTCTGCTTGGCTTCGCCTTGCACCGGGCAGGTCTGGCGCACCTGGGCGCTCAGTGGCATGGCTTGATCGGCTTGCAGCCGCTGCCGCCTTCACCGCTGTATGTGCTGACGGCGGGCGGCATCGCCACTGCGCTCATCGGCCTGGCGCTGCTGGCGGTGCGCGGTGGCCGCAGCTGGCAATGGCTGACGCCGATGGGCCGCATGACCCTGACGCTGTACTTGGCGCACATCCTCATCGGCATGGGCACGATGGAAGCCTTGGGTCTGTTGCCGCCCTTGCGGCAGTCAGGCCTGTGGGAGGTTGCGGGCGCCGCCGCGTTGTTCGCGTTTCTGGCAGGCGGTTTCGCCTGGGCCTGGTCTCAGCGCTTTCGCCAGGGGCCTGTTGAGGGGCTGATGCGGTGGCTGACCCGGACGTAGCCATCGCTTCACTGCCGAC
>CAZUKT010000759.1:0-1986 GCA_964620975.1 uncultured Rubrivivax sp.
CCATCGACCCCGAGGCCTTGAAGGCCTTTCTGCGCGAGCGCATCGCCAACTACAAGATTCCCAAAACCTGGAGCGTGCTCCAGGCCTTTGCCAGCCTGCCCAACGGCAAGGTCGACAAGCGGGCCATGCGGCAAACGCTCAGTCCCTAGCGAACAACATGCACGGTATGCGCTGAAGGCCTGATGCGACCCTTCGGCACGCTCCGATCCCTGAGGCCACCACCGCATGAACGATCCACGCCACGCCAGCAGCTACGGCAGGGCCGGTGTCTATGACATCGTGTCTCGACATGCCGCGATCCGCCCCGAGGCCGAAGCCTTGGTGGAAGGTTCGCTGCGCCTGAGTTTTGATGCCGTCAAGCAGCGTGTCGATGCGCTCGGCAAGGCCTTGATGGCCTCTCGGGTGGGTCATGGCGACCGTGTCTTTGTGGTGGCGCCGCCGGGCATCATGTTCTTCGAGCTGTTCCTCGCCACCGCGTCCATCGGCGCCGTGTGGTGCGGTGGCAACCCGCGCTACAAGGCCGGTGAGTTTGAACACCTGTTGGCCGATGTCGACCCGGCACTGGTTGTCGTTCAGTCGCCCTTCGACGGCCGTGACTACGCAGCCGAGCTGAAGGCCATCGACGACCAGCGTCAGTTCATCCTCTTTGCCGGCCCGGGCGACCCGCAATGGGACAAGTTCATGGCCCGAGGCGCGGCCATCAGCGACGAGCAGCACCAGCAAGCCATCGCACGCGTGCAAACCGAAGACGTGGCGCAGCTGGTCTACACCTCGGGCACCACAGGGCGCCCCAAGGGCGCCATGCTGTCGCAGCGGGCCGTTGTCTGGTGCGCGCTGTCCAGCGTGGCGTGGATGGGCGATGCGCTGGTCACGACCATCATGTGCGCTCCCATCAGCCATGTCGGCGGTCTGAACTTCGTCTGCATGAACGTGTTCACCTACGGCGGCAAACTGGTCTTTCATGAACGTGTGGACATGGCCGTGCTGGCGCAACTGACGGTTAATGAGCTGCCCACCTACCTGGTGGCCGGCCCCACTGCGTTTGCGATGTTGCTGGCCATGCCGGGTTTCGACCAGAAGGCCTTCTTTGGCATCTACAAGCTCATTACCTTCGGCGGCGCACCCACGCCTGAAGAAGTGCTCAAGGTCATCGGTCGCTCGGGCGCGCGCATGGCCACCATCTATGGCCAGACCGAAACCACCAGCTGCGCGGCGGCCTCACCCGAAGGCGTGTCGCTGGAGGTGATGGCCAGCACCATCGGGCGCGAGCTTGAAGGTGTGCAGATCCGCATTGCATCCGCCGAAGGCCAAGAGCTGCCAGCAGGCGAGGTGGGTGAAATCCAGGTCAAAGGCCCGTGCGTGATGTCGGGCTACCACCGCAACGAGCAGGCCACGCGCGAGGCCTTCACAGCCGACGGTTTTCTCAAGACCGGCGACCTGGGCCAGCGTCGCGCCGACGGCTTCATCGTGGTGGTGGGCCGGCTGAAGGAAATGTTCAAGTCCGGCGGCTACAACGTCTACCCGCTGGAGGTCGAGAACGCCATCAACCAGTACCCCGGCGTGCAGCTGTCGGTGGTGGTGCCGATGCCGGACGACAAGTACCAGGAAGTGGGCCACGCCTTCGTGATGCCGGCTGGTGCGGCCGAGTTGTCTACGGATGCCTTGACGGCCTTTCTCAAGGACCGCATTGCCAACTACAAGGTGCCCAAGCAGTTCTCCGTGGTGCGCGAGTTGCCGATGCTCAGCAGCGGCAAGGTCGACCGCAAGCTGCTCCGCGAAAGCGTCCGCTCGGGCACACCCGTCTGAGCGCGCGCCGCAACCACACCAGCGACACCACGAGTCCGATCCTTACCGAAACCGCCCGCGACCATGAGTTTCATCAAACAAACTCCCGAAACCGCCAAGTTCTGGGAAGGTTCAGAGCAGGGCAAGCTGTTCATCCAGCGCTGTTCCGACTGCAGTGCTCACTACTTCCCGCCCTCGCCG
>CAZUKT010000760.1:0-1982 GCA_964620975.1 uncultured Rubrivivax sp.
CATGTCGGTGACGAACACATCACCGGGCTGCACACGGTCCATCTCGGCCGTGCTGCGCACCAGGCGCACGGGGCCGGTGCCCACCTTCTGGCCAATGGCGCGGCCTTCGGCCAGCACCACGTTCTTGCTGCGGTCGCCCTTGAGCTTGTAGCGCTGCTCCACCTTGCCGGCAGACTGGCTCTTCACGGTCTCGGGCCGGGCCTGCAGGATGTAGAGCAGGCCGTCCACGCCGTCTTTGCCCCACTCGATGTCCATGGCGCGGCCGTAGTGCTTTTCAATGATCAGCGCAAAGCGTGCAAGTTCAATCACGTCGGCATCGCTCAGCGAATAGCGGTTGCGTTGCTCGGGCGGGTTGTCGCGCACCTGCACCAGGCGGCCCGTGGCAGCCTTGTCTTCGGCCGACGCAAACTCCATGCGCTGCAGCTTGCTGCCCAGCACACGGCGGATCACCGGGAACTTGCCCGCATTGAGCGTGGGCTTGTGCACGTAGAACTCGTCGGGGTTGACCGAACCCTGCACCACCAGTTCACCCAGGCCAAAGCTGGCGGTGATGAAGACCACTTCGGCAAAACCCGATTCGGTGTCGATGGTGAACAGCACACCCGCCGCGCCCAGGTCAGAGCGCACCATGCGCTGCACACCCGCCGACAGGGCCACTTCGGCGTGGGCAAAACCCTTGTGCACGCGGTAGCTGATGGCGCGGTCGTTGTAGAGCGAGGCAAAAACTTCCTTGATGCGATGCAGGATGTCGTCTATGCCCGTGACGTTCAGAAAGGTCTCCTGCTGGCCAGCGAAGGAAGCATCGGGCAGGTCTTCGGCCGTGGCCGACGAGCGCACGGCAAAGCTGGCTGAGGTGCCTTCGGGGCTGCCGGCCGACAGGCGCGCAAACTGCTCGCGCACGGCCGCTTCCAGGTCGGCTGGGAAGGGCGTGTCCACCACCCACTGCCGGATCAGCGCACCGGCTTCGGCCAGCGCGCGCACGTCTTCCACGTCCAATGCGTCGAGCTTGGCCTGTATGCGCGCCTGAAGCCCGTTGTGCAGCAGAAACTGCCGAAAGGCAAACGCCGTGGTGGCAAAGCCGCCCGGCACGCGCACGCCGCTGGCGGCAAGCTGGCTGATCATTTCGCCGAGCGAGGCGTTCTTGCCGCCTACGGTCTCGACATCGGACATCCTCAGATGTTCAAACGGTGCGACCAGGGCGGTCGCCAGTGGGGCCAAAGACATGGGGAAGCTCCGTAACGTGAAAAAAGCGGTGCTCGCGCATGGGCTTGCAGGCGGCGGCGCAGGCGTGCGCGGCGGCGGCAAACGTGCAGGCCCAGGCCCGGCGTGCTGGCACGAAGATCTGGTGCTTGTGCGGCTCTTGGGATCACGCGGGGCGGGGTTGCAGCGGCCATGGCTGGCGGAATGTTGCGAACGATTCTAAGGAGTTCTTCCTTATCATGACCTGATCGACTTTGCTTCGCCGGCACCCGCAGAAACCGGCCCGCCCCATGACCGAAAGAACCGTGTTCTTTGTCTCAGACGGCACCGGCATCACCGCCGAGACCTTTGGCAACTCCATCCTCAACCAGTTTCCGGCCAAGCCGCGCCACGTGCGCCGGCCCTTCATCGACACCGTCGAAAAGGCCAACGTGGTGGTGGGCGAAATCAACGACAGCGCCCAGCGTGAAGGCAAGCGGCCCATCGTCTTCATCACGCTCGTCAACGATGACGTGCGCGCCATCGTCACCTCCGCCCATTGCAAGGGCCTGGTGCTGGACATGTTCCGCACCTTCGTCGAACCGCTCGAAGTAGAGTTTGGCGTCAAGAGCAACCACCGTGTGGGCCGCTTCTCTGACGCCAGCCAGAGCCAGGAATACAACGACCGCATCGAGGCCATCAACTTCAGCCTGGCACATGACGACGGCCAGAGCGCACGCAACCTTGACATCGCCGACGTCATCTTGCTGGGTGTCAGCCGCAGCGGCAAGACGCCCACCAGC
>CAZUKT010000761.1:0-1976 GCA_964620975.1 uncultured Rubrivivax sp.
CGGCGCGTGGTGACGCGCTGCCGCGACGTGAACGGCCGCCACTGTTCACCGGTGGCGGACATGTTGAAGGTGCCCGTCATCTGGAGCGTGGCGGCCGTGACGATGGGCTGGCCGTCCTTGAGCACGGCGCGGAAGTAGCGCTGCACGGGCGCGGGCAGGCCTTCGAGCTGGCCGGCGTCGTAGCGCGCTTGGGCAGGCGGCAATCGCCCCGCCTCCAGGCGGGCCTCCAACGCCTGGCTCGCCTCGGCCCATCGTTTCGAGCCCACAGTCGTCAGGCCGACGGCGGTGGTCACGAGCACGGCCGCAATGAGAACAAACCAGATGAACCAGGGCATGGTGATGGATGCTTTCTGCAATTTCTTAGTGGTCAGACGAGCCCATCGCGCTCATCGGGTCAAGGCCGCTTCAAGCTGCGCCTTGTTCATTGCGCTGCGCCCCTTCACGCCGCGCTGACGGGCCTCATTGCGAAGCTGGAGCAGCGTTCGACCGCCCGGACCTTTATGCGAGCGCAGGCCGCCGCGCCGGCCGGCCGACATGTCATTGAGCGACGAGGCGCTGGCCTCCACCGACTCGCCGTGTTGCGCCCGCTCCTTGTTGACGACGCGTGCAGCAATTTCCTCGGCCAGGGGCTCGGGCTTGCCGCGTTCGAGCAGGCTTTCCTTGATGTGCACGTATTGGCGCTCGCGCTTGGCGCTCCAGGCTTTCTGAGGCATGACGGATCCTTGGGAGTAAGGGCGTGAAGGTGGCCAGAAGGTCGATCTCGGCAAGCGCTGCCGCAGCACGCTGCGGGTGATGGTCGCTGCCCAGCGCCACCGGGTCTGTTGTGCAACGCACAGACCCGGATTGCCCCTCACAGCAGACTGCCGTCGAGTCGCTTGCATGCTCGCCCGAACCGATGTCAAGGACCGTGGTGAAGTGGACCCTCATCCTGCTCGGGATCATCACGCTGCTGCTCATGGCGGCCCTGGCCGTGCCGGTGCCACTGTGGCGCACCGGTGAGGTGCCGCAGCCCGGGCTGCAGTACTCGCCGCCCGCGCACGACACCGTGAAGCCCGTGCGCGTGTGGATCGACGCTGACGCCGCTTGTGGCACCGGCACGCGCCGCGACCCCGACGATTGCCTGGCGCTGCTCTCGCTGGCGAGCGCAACCCACATTCACATCGCCGGCATTTCGACGGTCTTCGGCAACGCGCCGGTTGCCGAAGCCGACCAGGTTATGCGCGCGCTGGTGCAGCAACTGGGCACCTATGCCGGCCGCCCTGTGTCTGCCACATTGCGCGTGTTCAAAGGTTGCGGTGCCGCCGCGCAGAAGTGCCTCGAAGACGGTGGCAGCCTCGACGCCCAGGCAGCCCTTCGGCAGGCCTTGCAGCGCGGCACCCTCGACGTCGTGGCGCTGGGGCCGCTGACCAATCTTGCGGCCGTGCTCGTGCAGGAACCCGCCTTGTCCCGTCGCGTCACCCGTGTGATCGCCGTCATGGGCCGCCGGCCTGGCCATCGCTCCCATCCCAGCGAGAACCGCGCCACCGGCGCCATGCTGTTCGGCCATGGGCCGATCTTTCGAGATCTCAACGCCGTGCTCGACACGCAGGCCGTGTCGGTGGTCCTGGCCTCGGGCATCCCGGTGATCCTCATCCCGTACTCAGCGGCGCGACAGGTGTCGATGACCGGCAACGACCTCGACCCCATCGCTCGCACAGGCGCTGCGGGGCAGTGGGTCGCCGAGCGCAGCCGCGCCTGGCTAGGAGCCTGTCGGGCTTTGGGTCGGGCCTGCGTTGACGCGCAAAGTGGGCTCAGCCTAGGCGCAAAGCGCAGCCATGCCTGGCGGCATGGCGAGCATTTGCAACGACGGCAGAGCCCGCTTTCAGCGTCAACCCGCAGGGCCGGGGCGATTCTCGGCGCCAGTCGTCGTTGCCGGCCCGTTGTGGGGCGTGGCCCCGCGCCTCGCCCGCGCCTACACTGGCACCGAAACTCGCCAC
>CAZUKT010000762.1:0-1975 GCA_964620975.1 uncultured Rubrivivax sp.
GTGGCAGCCACTTGTGCCGCCGCCTCATGACATGCTGCAGCCAGCGCAACTTGGCCTGCGGCACCCCAGTGCATGGCCAGCAGCGACGGCGCGGCGCCGCGAGCCGCCATGTGTCCGCCGATGGCGGCATGCATGGTCATGGCGGCAGGGGCGCTCAAGGTGCCACGCGCAGCCTCCAGCACCAGGTCGTGCAGCCCGCCCTGGGGATTCATCAAGCCTGCTTGCTGCAACGCCTGCCACGGTGCGCCGAGCGCGCTGAGCGGCTGCGCCAACGCGGCCGCCGCCAGTTCAGGGCCAAACGCGTCGCCGGCCAGGCTGGCCACCTGCACCACCTGCTGCGCCAGTGTGGGCAGGCCGGCCAGACGCTGCCGCACCAGCTGCATCACCTGCGGCGGCATGGGCAGCACCGCCGGCGGCGCACCCAGCGCGGCGCCTTCGGGCTGGGCCAGCAGCACGGTGCGCAGGGTTTCCAACACCAGCAGCGGGTGGCCCCCGGTGTGGCGCCACAACACCGGCGCCCACGCCGCGCTGTCGGCAGTGGGCACGGCCGCACCTTGCAGCAGCTCTTGCACGGTGCCTTGCTGCCAGGGTGCCAGGTGCAGTTGGCTGACGGCGTGGCCGGCCTGATGCAGCCAGGCGTGCATGGCGGGCGGCAGCTCGGCCGTGCGGCTGGCCAGCAGGCAGCAGCGCAAGGGTTGCAGCACGCTGGGCAGCAGTTCCAGGCTGGCGGCGTCGGCAAAGTGCAGGTCGTCCAGCAGCACCGCGCCCAGGGGCTCGGTCAGCGGCGCCAGGGCCTGGCTCAGGTGCAGCGGTGACAGCGGGCCACCGGCCGCTTTGCCCAAGGCGGGCGCGAGCCGGGCCAACTCGGCGCGCGCCCAGTCGGGCAGGGCCTGCGCCTGCGGCAGCAGCGCGCCCACCCAGCGCGCCAGCAGCGCGTAGGGCACGGCGGCGTCGCCGGGGCGGGCCTGCAGGCGCAGGGGCAGGCCCACGCCGTCGGCAAAGTCATGCAGCAGCCGGCTCTTGCCGATGCCGGCCTCACCCAGCACCAGCACCACGCCGCCCTGGGCCCAGGCGCGGCTGAGTTGGCCCCATTCGGCCTGGCGCTGCAGCAGGCGGGGCGGGCGCATCAAGGCGGCCCAGGTGGCGGCGGCGGGTGCGCTGGGGGCCAGCGGTGCGCCCCCCGCGATGGCCGGCAGCAGCGCCGGCGGCGTGGTGGGTGACAGCGGTGTGGCGCCTTCAATCAGCCGCGCCAGGGCCTCGGTTTGTGCGTCGGGCGGGCTGCCCAGATGCTGCTGCAGCGTGCTGGCCATGCGGCGATAAGCGGCCAGTGCGGCGCCACGGTCACCGCGCCGGTAATGCAGGCGCATCAGGCGGCGGTGGGCGTGTTCTTGCAGCGGGTCTTCGGCCACCAGGCGCTGGGCGTAGGGCAGGGCGGCCTCCAGCGCCTGGGCTTGCTCCAGCGCATCGGCACGGGCTTGCAGCGCTTGCTGGCGCAGGGCATGCACGCGGGCGCGTGCTTGGTCGAGCCAGTCACTGGCTGCCGGGCTGTCCTTGGCTTGCAGCGGCCCCAGCAGCGCGCCACTGGCGGCCTGGGGGTCGGCCTGCAATGCGCCGGGCAAGTCAGCCAGATCGTGCTGCACACCGGGTGCCAGTGCCAACTGCAGGCCCTGCACCACCAGCAGCGTGCCGGCGGTGCTGTCTTGCAGGCGTTTGATGCGCTGGCGCAGATTGGCGCGGGCGCTGGCGGGTGGGTTGTCGGGCCACAGCAGCCCGGCAAGCGCGTCGCGGGACAACGCCCCGTCCAGCGCCAGCATGGCCAGCAGCAGGGCGTCGGTGAGGACCAGCGTCAGGGGCGGCGCGTCACCCGCCAGCAGTGCGGGTGCGGCCTACAGGCGCAAATAGGGGGGCAACGGCGTGCAGCGGGCATGGCCGGGTCGGGGCCGATCCAGGAATGGGGTGCAGCACCGGGCCCGGC
>CAZUKT010000763.1:0-1969 GCA_964620975.1 uncultured Rubrivivax sp.
TGTTGCAGGACCTGGCGTCCTTGTCGCCGGTAATGGAACTGGCGACACTCGATGTGTGCGATGGCAATCAAGTGTCCCAACTGGCTTCGCGCACCGAGCCACTCGATGTTCTTTTCAATTGCGCGGGTATGGTCCACAACGGCAGTGTGCTCGATTGCAGTGACGTCGATTGGGACCGCAGCTTTGATCTCAATGTCAAGGGCATGCATCGCATGATCCGCGCCTTTCTGCCCGGCATGCTGGCTCGGGCCCGAATCACACGCAGCGGCTGCATTATCAACATGGCATCCATGGCTTCATCGATCAAAGGCTTCCCCAACCGCTATGCCTATGGAGCCAGCAAGGCCGCCGTGATCGGCATGACAAAGGCCATTGCAGCGGATTTTGTGGCGCAGGGCTTGCGCTGCAATTCACTTTGTCCGGGTACCGTGGACACTCCGTCTCTTCGTGGCCGTATTGCGTCGGCGCCCGACCCTATTGAAGCAGAGAAGAACTTCATCGCCCGGCAACCCATTGGCCGTCTGGCCACGGTTGACGACATCACACCGATGGTGGTCTTCCTGGCAAGCGATGAGTCGCGCTTCATAACCGGGCAGAATTTGCTTGTCGATGGCGGTGTGACTATTTAGCAGAAGTTCGACCTGGTCTGCGCTATGAATCGATTGATGAGCCCGCCTCCGGGCCGCCACAGTTGCCACTCCAGCATCACTTGACATGTCGGTCAACGCTGGTCAAAATATAAACCGTGTATATATTATTGCGACGGCATTGATTCCGTCACAAAATTTGAACGCCATCTACCTCCAATCGCATCAAGGTTCGACCATGCCTGCACCAACCGCCCTGCTCCCTGGCCTGCTTCACTCCTTCACCGGTCAAGATGTCCCCTGGTTGCTCAAGGCGCGATCCGATAGCTCACCGGACAAGGATTTTTTAGTCTTCGCGCCCTTCGACCGGCCAGCGCGGCGCTGGACCTACCGCGATTTCCATGCGACAGTTGGCCGCCTTGCACACAGCCTGGCGCTCACCGAGGGCCAGTTCGTGCTGTTGCATATGGACAACTGCATTGAGTTCCTGCTGGTCTGGCACGCCTGCGCCCGCGCCGGCGCTGTGGTCGTCACTACCAACACCCGCGCCAGCGCAGACGAACTCGCCTATTTCGCGCAGCACAGCGGCGCTCGCATTGCCATTACCCAGCCATGCTTTGAAGCCCTGCTGCGTAGCCTGCCGGTGGCCTTCGACAAGTTGATCGTCACCAGCCACGACGGCGGCGCTGAGCCCGACTTGGCACGCAGCGCCGCTGCGATCCAGTTCGAGGACATGGTGGCGGCCGATCTGCCGAGCCTGGAGGAAAGCACGCCCCAGCCCATGCGCCAGCTCTCAGTGCAATACACCTCGGGCACGACCGCACGCCCCAAAGGCGTGGTCTGGACCCACGCAAACGCCTTGTGGGGTGCACGCAGCAATGCCGCAAGTATCGGCATCAGCGCCGACGACGTCGGTCATGCCTGCCTGCCGCTCTACCACACCAACGCCATCTGCTATTCGCACCTGGCGACCTTATGGGCCGGCGCCACGCTGGTATTTCAGCCCCGCTTCTCGGCCAGCCGTTACTGGAGTTGCCTTCTTGAGCACCGATGCACATGGGGTGTGCAGATCCCGTTCATGCTCAAAGCATTGCTGGGGTCGCCCAAGCCGCAGGGTCTGGCGCTGCGCCGCTGGGGACTTGGCGCGCTCAACCCAGCACTGGTACGTCAGGTGTTCGGCATCCCATGCATAGGCTGGTTCGGCATGACCGAGACCGTCGGACTGCCCATCGTATCCCTGCACGATCTGCCTGGGCGCGAAATGAGCATGGGTCTGCCAGCACCCGGCTACGAGATCGCCGGGCGGCGCGAGGACGGCGCTCGTGTCGCCTTCGAGGCACGCAGGCAACGCCGGCTACGCCGCCGGGCGGGGCTGTCTATGC
>CAZUKT010000764.1:0-1960 GCA_964620975.1 uncultured Rubrivivax sp.
CTTTGTCCAGTGCGCGCGAGGTGTCGTCCAGCCCCTTGTCTTGCAGGTGCGCGAGCAGCATGTCAAACGACTGCAGCATCAGCAGCGCTGCACGGTGCGCGTGGTCAAGTGATTCAAATTCGGCCAGGCGCGGCGTGCTGGGGCGCAGGCTGCGCTCGGGGCGCGGTGCGATGGTGGGGTGTTTCATGAAGGGGCCTCCTGGGATTGCCGTTGATTCTTGGCATGCTGCCTTACAGCAGCTTGAGCGGGATCAAGAGCCCGTCAAACGCGGCGCCACGCGGCCACACAGGTAAGTCCAAACCAGGTGCGCGGCCACGTTGCTGGTGAGCTCGGCGTGGTCGTAGGCGGGCGCAACCTCCACACAGTCCATGCCCACAAAGGGCAGATCAGCGAGTTCTTCAAGAATGCCAAGCACCTGGTTGCTGCTCAGGCCACCGGGCTCGGGGGTGCCGGTGCCGGGGGCAAATGCAGGGTCCAGGCAGTCGATGTCCAGGCTCAAGTAGACAGGTGGGTTGCCGTGCGCGGCCAGGCGCTGGCGTATGCAAGCCAGCATCGGCGCCAGTTGGCTGGGGGATTCAAGCCCGCGCAGATCACGTGCAGTGAAGATCTGGCCGCCGCGATCGCGTACATAGTCCCGCGCGGCCCGCTCGGCGGCCGAGCGGATGCCGATCTGCGTGAAGCAGGCGTCGATCACCAAGCCTTCCTGCATGGCCTCATACACCCAGGTGCCGTGGCCACTGGGTTCACCAAAGTGGTCAGTCCAGGTGTCGCAATGGGCGTCAAAGTGCAGCACTGCCAGGGGTCTGCCCAGCCAGGCCTTGTACTCGCGCAGCAAGGGCAGGGTGATGGAGTGGTCGCCACCCAGCCAGGCCATGTGGTGGCGGCGAATCAGCCCGGCGGCCAGGGGCGCCAGAGCGGCCCGCATCTGCGCAAGGCCGGTGTTGGGCAGATGCAGGTCGCCCACATCGGCCAACTGGCCCAGCGGCGAGACGCCAAAGTGCGGGTGTGTGCCGTCGCACAGCATGTGGCTGGCCTGGCGTATGGCTCGCGGGCCAAAACGGGCGCCGGGCCGGTTGGTGACGCAGCCGTCCCAGGCGATGCCTGCCACGGCCAAGGCGGCGTCGGCCGCGGCCGTGCCTACCTTCAAGAAGGTCTGCTCCGACAGAAAAGCAAAGTTCGACATAGGGCTCCTGGCAAGCGCCGAGATCATAAGGAGGCGCCGGCCGCGCAACGGCCGCAGTTTCCGCATCGCAACATAGCCTTTTTGGATTGTGAAATCCCAGCACGCTGCACTGCAACAAAGTTCACCATATGGGAGAACAGTGTTTTGCATTGTGAAAATAGGCCGTAAGTCGTTGATTTTCAATGCATGATTCTTGTGTCTTATATAAGACATAAGTCTTCACGAGACCAGCCAGCCACGTTACGCTGAGGGTGTTGATTGCAAGTTTTCAGCCCCTTCATCCGCAAACCTGGAGCACCCGCCATGACGACACTCACCCGCCAGCAGCAAGCAGCCGCCCTTGAAAAGGACTGGGCCGAGAACCCGCGCTGGAAAGGCATCAAGCGCAACTACAGCGCCGACGACGTGGTGCGCCTGCGCGGCAGCATCGCCATCGAGCACACACTGGCCAAGCGCGGTGCCGAGAAGCTGTGGAACCTGATCAACACCGAACCCTTCGTCAACAGCCTGGGCGCGCTCACGGGCAACCAGGCCATGCAGCAAGTGAAGGCTGGCCTGAAGGCCATCTACCTGAGCGGCTGGCAAGTGGCCGGCGACGCCAACAGCAACGGCGAGATGTACCCCGACCAAAGCCTGTACGCCGTGGACTCGGTGCCCAAGGTCGTGAAGCGCATCAACAGCACCTTCCAGCGCGCCGACCAGATCCAGTGGAGCGAAGGCAAGAACGACATCGACTTCTTCGCCCCCATCGTGGCTGACGCCGAAGCCGGCTTCGGC
>CAZUKT010000765.1:0-1956 GCA_964620975.1 uncultured Rubrivivax sp.
CGCGGCCTTCGGGCACGTAGGCCACGCCCAGGCGCGCCACCTCGTGCGGCCTGGCGCGGGACACGTCTTGCCCAAAGAGGCGGATCTGCCCGTCGCGCTGCGGCACGTGGCCCAGCAGCGTGCGAATGAGCGTGCTCTTGCCCATGCCGTTGCGGCCCAGCAGGCCCAGGGTCTCGCCGCGCTGGATGTTCAGGTCCACACCGTGCAGCACATGGCTGGAGCCGTACCAGGCGTGCAGGCCTTTTGCGTTGAGGATGACTTCACTCATGCTCAATGCCCGCCCAGGTAAGCGGTTTGCACGGCCGGGCTGGCGCGCACGGCGTCTGGCGTGTCGGTGGCAATGACGCTGCCGTTGACCATGACCGTGATGCGGTCGGCAATGCGAAACACCGCATCCATGTCGTGCTCCACCAGCAAGATGGCGTGGCTGGCTTTCAGATCGGCCAGCAGTGCCAGCATGCGGTCGGTTTCTTCGGCGCCCATGCCGGCCAGGGGTTCGTCCAGCAGCAGCACCTGCGGCGCGGTGGCCAGGCACATGGCGATTTCCAGTTGCCGCTTCTGCCCGTGGCTCAGCAGGCCGGCGGCGCGTTCGGCCAGGTCCGACAAGCCGGCACGCTGCACGGCGTCTTTTGCGGCTGCGGTGCTGGCAGTGCAGCGCTGTGCGTCGGCCCACCAGGCCCAGGGCTTCTGCGTGCGCGCCTGCGCGGCGAGGCGGCAGTTCTCGAACACCGTGAAGGTCGGAAAAATAGTGTTGCGCTGGTAGCTGCGCCCCAGCCCGGCGCGTGCGCGCCGGGGCTGCGGCCAGGTGGTGATGTCCTGGCCCAGCAGTTCCACGCGCCCGCTGGACGGCGGGAATTCACCCGACAGGATGTTGATGAGCGTGGACTTGCCCGCGCCGTTGGTGCCAATGACGGCATGCACCTGGCCACGCGCCAGGTCTATGGACACACGGTCCACCGCCACCAGGCCACCCCAGCGGCGGGTGATGTCCACGCCGCGCAGCAAGACTTCGTTCACCGTGCTGCCCGGCGCGCTCATGGCGCACCGCCGCTGCGCACGCCGGTGAGCCGGCCTTCCAGCCTTTCACGCCACTGCCCCGGCAAACCCACCAGGCCACGCGGCAGCAGCGCCACGCTGGCAATGATGGTCAGGCCCAGGCCCAGTGACCAGTGTTTGGCAAAGGCACCAAAAATGGCCTCGGACTTGAAGAATTCCTGCAGCAGTGCAAAGGCAAAAGCGCCGATGAGCGCACCGCGCAAATGGCCCAGGCCGCCCAGGATGATCATGATCAGCACCGCGCCGCTGAAGTGCCAGCTCAGCATTTCCGGGTTCACAAAACCGTCCTTCACGGCAAACAAGAAACCCGACAAACCGGCAATGCCACCCGACACCGTGAAGGCCGCCAGTTTGTACGGATAGGTCGAAAAGCCCGTGGCGCGCATGCGCTGCTCGTTGACCTTGATGCCGGCCAGCGCACGGCCAAAACGCGAACGCAGAAGCACGGCCAGGAACGCAAACACGGCCACCAGGCAGGCGAGCGTAAAGCCGTAAAGCGCCAGCGGCTTGTCCAGGTCCAGCGCGCCCAGCGTGGGCTTGGTGTTGAGGTAGATGCCATCGGTACCACCGCCCAGCGGTGTGTCGTGCACCACGTAATAGGCCATTTGCGCAAAGGCCAGCGTGACCATGATGAAGTAGACGCCCCTGGTCCGCAGGGAGAGCGCGCCCACGAACAGGGCATACAGCGCGGCGGCGCCAACACTCGCCGGCAGCAGCCACAGCAGTGATGCGGCCTCGGTTTTCGGCGAGAGCAGCACCGCGGCATAGGCACCGATGCCGAAGAATGCGGCCTGGCCGAAACACACCAGCCCGGTGCTGCCCACGAGCAGTTCCAGACCGAGGGCGAGAATGGCATAGATCATGATCTTGGTGACCAGATCGACTCCGTAGCTGCCGGAT
>CAZUKT010000766.1:0-1951 GCA_964620975.1 uncultured Rubrivivax sp.
TGTCAAAGACGACCGCCTGTTCGCTTCCCTCCGTCAGCCCCGCGTCGGCCGCGGCCATATGCGTAACGAGTCCGACCACGATCAGATCGCTCTGCTTAGTGAGTTGGCCGAGGGTTGACAGCCGATCATAGGCCCCGTCTTCATGCGGACCGACCCCGCCGTCAAAGGCGACACCTCGGGCAAGGTTCTGAAGCCGGCCAAGCTGGTGGGCACGGGTTTCGAAATCAGCGTGCCCATCTTCGTGGAAAACGGCGACAAGATCGAAATCGACACCCGCACGCACGAGTACAAAAAGCGCGTCTGAACTGCGCTGCACTGCGTCTGCCATCAAGGGCACCGGGAGGTGCCCTTTTTGCTGCCCGCCGCATGCCCCATCAAGCATGCCGCATCAGCCGTTTCAGCAGTTTCAGCCACACACGCCGAAGCCGCAGCCGTGGTGGCGACCGCCGCCCAGGGCGACATGCCGCCGCCACAGCGCGCCTTTATGCTTGCAGACTGCCCGGAGGCCACCGCATGATTGACCACATGACCTTCCGCGTCGCCGACATCGTGCGCACGCGGGCCTTCTACACCGCCGCCCTGGCCCCACTGGGCTACCGCAACGCCTACGACCAGGTGCACGGCGGCGTGGCCGTGCTGGGCTTTGCCAGCGGCGAGCACATTGACACCTGGTTCATGGACGGCCCCTCGCCCTACGGCGCGCACCCCGCCACCACCAGTTGCCATATGGCCTGGAAAGCGCCCAGCCGCGCTGCGGTGGACGCGTTTTTCGCCGCCGCCATCGCCCAGGGCGGCCGCGACCATGGCGCGCCGGGTTTGCGCCCGCTGTACCACCCGCACTACTACGGCGCTTTTGTCATCGACCCCGACGGCAACAACGTCGAAGCCGTTTGCCACGAGCCCGTTTAGGGCACCCGCCCAAGCACCACCGGCGGCACGGCCCTTGCTCTAAACCGCCATGCACTTTGACTTTGACGCCGCCGTCCAAGCGCCGTTCCGCATGCAGCCGGGCTTGCGCCGGCTGGGCGTGGGGGCCACCCAGCTGACGCCATTGCCGCCGGGCTGCCGGCACCAGCGCGAAAAGCTCGCCGTGCTTTCCAGCTTTTGGCCACAGGCTTTGCTCGTGAGCGAGCGCTTTGATGCCAACCCCGCCCTGGACGCCGTGTGCCGCCAGGCCGCCAATGAGCACCCCACCGCTTGGGCCTGGGACGGGCTGCGCGCACAGGCGCTGTGGCTGGGCACGTCCGTCACGGCCGCCGGCCAGGTCGAGCAAACGGACGCCGGCAGCTTCGGCCTGGGTGACGAGGTTTCGCGCTGCCTGCAGGTGCTGCCACCGCAGTGGCGGCTGACCGGGCTGCTGAGTCTGGCCTTTGCCGAAGATCTGGCCATCGTTGACGCGGCCAGCAGCACCATTCCCTGGCTGGCCGTGGCCCTGCCCAGCCACTGGGCGCCCGAAACCAAAGTGGGCCAGCACTTTGCCACCGTGCATGCGCCCGTGGCCGACAACCAGCGACTGATGGCAGCCGGGGATCACCTGCCCGCACTCATCTGCGCCGGGCCCGCCCACGAGCGCTTCGTCTGGAGCCTGGGCACGCACCCGCGCCTGCATGCGCACCCCCGGCGCAGCCTGCGCGAGCCCTGGCCCGTGGGCGACCCCGACGCGGTTGCACAGGCCTCCTGGTGGCGCACCGAACGCCAGACGTTCCTGCCGCTGCCCGCGTCGGCCTGCGGCGGGCCCATGGCCGTGTTCACGATCGGCGTGCAGGTGACACCACTGGTGCAGGCGCTGGCCGGCCCCGGCCAGGCACAGCGCCTGCACGCTGCGCTGGCCTCGATGAGCCCGGCCGTGCTGGCCTACCGCGGCCTGACGGAAGCACGCGACGACCTGCTCGCCTGGCTCGAGCGGCGCGCCCAGGCATGAAACCGCGACCGGCCGCACTCGAGCCGGCCG
>CAZUKT010000767.1:0-1946 GCA_964620975.1 uncultured Rubrivivax sp.
GCTGGCGTGGTCGCACCCGTTGTGGTTTTGGCCGGCGCTTGCCGTGGCGCTGGTGGTGGCCGTGGTGCTGATCGTGGTGCTGTTCAAGTTCTTGCGCACCGTGTGGCGCCGCCTGGGCATGGGCGCCAACGGCGTGCGTGAACCTGCAACCCCTTGACCCCGGAGGACGCATGCGCTTGTTATCCAGACTCCTGCCATGGCTGCTGGCGCTGGCGTTGTGGCCGCTGGCGGGCGCCGCCAGGGCCCAGGCACCACTGCTCACCGACTTCAGCGCGGGGCCGGGCAGCGGTGTGTACCGCTACGCATCCACCACGCCGGCCACGGTGGCAGACCTGATGCAGCGCAGCCGCCCGCGGCCGCCTGTCACCGTGCAGGCTGAGTTGCGCCTGCCCCCCGGCAGCGCACCGGCGTCCAGGTGGCCTGCGGTGGTGCTGGTGCACGGCTCGGGCGGCGTGTACCCGGAACTCGTCACCTTCTGGGCCCGGCGCTTCAACGAACAAGGCATTGCGGCGCTGGTGATCGACGTCTTTGGCCCGCGTGGTGTCAAGAACACGGCCGAAGAGCAGGGCCAGGTGCCCTTTGCCGCCGACACGGCCGATGCCTTTGCTGCCTTGGGCATGCTGGCCAGCCACCCCGGCATCGATGCGCAGCGTGTCGCCGTGATGGGCTTTTCTCGTGGCGGCATCACGGCCCTGCGCAGCGCGGTGTTGCGCATCATTGAAGGCGCAGCGCCGCCCGGCCTGCGTTTTGCCGCCCATGTAGCCACGTACAGCGGGGGCTGCGCGGGCATCCTGGCGGTGACGCCCAAGCCGGGGGTTTTCGACAAGGCGCCGATCCTGTTTGTGCACGGCGATGCCGACGACTACACCTACCTCAGTGACTGCCGCCGTTACGCCGAGCGCGTCGCCGCCGCCGGCACGCCCACCGAGGTGGTGGTGCTGCCAGGTGCCCGCCACAAGTTCGACGCCGACGACCAACGCCGCATCGACCTGCGCTGGGTCACCAAGACGCGGCACGGCTGCCCGCTGGAATTTGACGTGGTCACGCTCAGCATGCGGCATTCGGGCAGCGGCGACGTGGTGCCGCAGGCCCAGGTGGCGGCGCAGTTGCGCGACCTGTGCGCGGACAAAGGCGCCACGATCGAAGGCGACACCAAGTCGCGCGAAACGGCCGCGCAGGCCGTGCTGGAATTTCTCAACAGGGTGCTCAAGCCTTGAGCCCGCAGGAGACAAGATGTTCAAGAAGATCCTGATCGCCAATCGGGGCGAGATTGCTTGCCGCGTGGCCGCCACGGCGCGCCGCCTGGGTGTGCGCACGGTGGCCGTGTATTCCGACGCCGACACGCACGCACGCCATGTGCGTGCCTGCGACGAAGCCGTGCACGTGGGCGGCAATGCGCCGCGCGACAGTTACCTGCAGTGGCAGCGCATCGTCGACGCCGCGCTGGCCACCGGCGCGCAAGCCGTGCACCCCGGCTACGGCTTCCTGAGCGAGAACGCCGACTTCGCCCAGGCCTGTGTGGCGGCCGGGCTTGTGTTCATCGGGCCGCCGGTCGGGGCCATCCAGGCCATGGGCAGCAAGAGTGCGGCCAAGACGCTGATGGAAGCGGCCGGCGTGCCGCTGGTGCCCGGCTACCACGGCAGCAACAACGAGCCCGCCTTTCTGGCCGCCGAGGCCACGCGCATCGGCTACCCGGTGCTCATCAAGGCCAGCGCAGGCGGTGGCGGCAAGGGCATGCGCCGGGTCGACAAGCCCGATGACTTTGTCGCCGCGCTGGCGTCGTGCCAGCGTGAGGCCAAGGCCAGCTTCGGCAACGACCACGTGCTGGTTGAGCGCTATGTCACACGACCGCGCCACATCGAATTCCAGGTCTTTGGCGACACCCAAGGCCAGTGCGTCTACCTCTTTGAGCGTGACTGTTCGGTGCAGCTCCGCCACCAAAAGGT
>CAZUKT010000768.1:0-1937 GCA_964620975.1 uncultured Rubrivivax sp.
ACGCCGATCTTCACTTGCTCGGCCAGCGTGCGAAAGTGGCTGTTGCAGGGCGTGAGCTCGCTGAAGGTGTTGCAGATGCCGATGACGGGGCGGCCGTCAAACTGGTCGTGCGGGATGCCCTTGGCCTTGACCCAGCTGCGGTAGGCGAAGCCGTCGCGGTCTTGGCGGCCAAACCACTGCTGGCTGCGCAGTTCACCGGGTTTCTTGC
Source organism: uncultured Rubrivivax sp. (assembly GCA_964620975.1). GTDB lineage: Bacteria > Pseudomonadota > Gammaproteobacteria > Burkholderiales > Burkholderiaceae_C > Rubrivivax. The sequence continues at coordinate 209 of CAZUKT010000768.1, forward strand.
GGGGCCGTTCGCTCATGATGAAAGAACCTGCTCTTGGGGATGCTGGCTTTCCCGGACTTGGGTGCCATGCCGGTGCTGATACTATGGTATGACGATTGAACCCGCAGCCGTAAAAGCCCTAGGAGCGCCGCCCGTGCCTGAATTGCATGTCTTGTCCGTTGCCAAACTGTCGCCCCTTCTGGCCCCGCAATTGGCGGCCGCCTTCCGCATGCACGACCGGCTGCACGAGCTGGACCCTGCGGCCTTTGCGCAAGTGGCGCCGCAGGTGCGTGGCATTGCCGCCAGTGGCGAAAGCAAGGTCAGCGCAGCGCTCATGGCACAACTGCCGGCGCTGGAGGTGATCTCTGTCATGGGTGTGGGTTACGACGGCGTGGACGTGGGCGCCGCCAAGGCCCTTGGTGTGATGGTCACGCACACCCCGAATGTGCTGAATGACGACGTGGCCGATCTGGCCATTGGCCTGATGCTCAGTGCTGCACGCCAGTTGCCGGCCGCCGACCGCTTTGTGCGTGCGGGCCAGTGGGCCAACGGCGCCATGCCGCTGGCGCGCAAGATGAGCGGCGCCCGGTTGGGCCTGGTGGGCATGGGCCGCATCGGGCAGGCCATTGCGCACCGGGCCATGGCGTTTGGCATGAGCGTGGCCTACACATCGCGCACGGCCAAGAGCAACTTGCCCTACCGCCATCTGCCCACAGCCCAGGCGCTGGCTGCCGAGGTGGACTTTCTTGTCGTCATCACGCCCGGCGGCGCAGGCACGCTCAAGCTCATCAACGCCGAGGTGTTGCAGTCGCTGGGGCAGGGCGCAGGCAAGGGCATCCTGGTGAACGTGGCGCGTGGCTCGGTGGTGGACGAGTCCGCGCTGATCGACGCGCTGGAGCGCGGCGTGATTGCTGGCGCCGGGCTGGACGTGTTTGAGAACGAACCCAATGTGCCCGAGCGCTTGCGTGCCATGCCCCATGTGGTGCTGACACCGCACGTGGGCAGTGCCACCGGCAACACACGGCAGGCCATGGCCGACCTGGCGTTCAACAACCTGGCGGCGCACTTTGCAGGCCGGCCGGTGCTGACGCCTGTGCCCGAGTGCCAGTAGCGCAGGCACGCGCAGGGCACGTGGCCGGCGCTGCGCCGGGAGCGGCCGGTGGCACCGAGGCCGATTCCGGGTAAGCCCGAGGGCCAGGGACTTTCAATCATCATACGATAACACCACAAGACGCCACGAAGCGCTGCCCAACCCCGTCTGTTCGACAAGGAGACACTCCCATGCAATTGAAGAAAATTGGTCTGGCCTGCGCCCTGCTGGCCACGGGCCTGTGGGCTGCGGCCCCGGCGTTTGCCCAGGACAAACTCACCGTCTGGTGGGCCAAGGGCTACTACAAGGGCGAAGACGATGCGCTCTTTGCGGCCATCAAGAAGTTCGAAGCCAAGTATCCCAAGGTCAAGGTCGACCTGAGCCTGTACGCGCCGCAGGAATCCATTCCCGAATCGGTGGCCGCCATGGACGCCGGCACGCCACCTGACGTGTCTTATGCGGACGTGTATGACTTCCAGGTTGCCGCCAAGTGGGCCTATGAGGGCAAGCTGGAAGACCTGACGAGCATCATCGACCCCCTGCGTGCCAAGTTCGAACCGCAGGCGCTGAGCACCACTTTCCTTTACAACAACAGCACGCAGGGCCGTGCGTATTACGCCTTCCCCATCAAGCAGCAGACCATGCACATCCAGTACTGGA
>CAZUKT010000769.1:0-1935 GCA_964620975.1 uncultured Rubrivivax sp.
CTTTGCGGTGGAAGACCACTACAAGCCCCGCTTTGCCGGCGACACCCTGCCGCGTGGCCCCGCCGGTGTGGTGGTGGCGCTGGCCGACAAGCTGGAAACACTGGCCGGCATGTTTGGCATCGGCCAGGTGCCCACCGGCGACAAGGATCCGTTTGCGCTGCGTCGCCATGCGCTGGGCGTGATACGCATGCTCATCGAGCGTGACCTGCCCCTGGCGGTGCCCGACCTGGTGGCGGTGGCCTTTGCTGCCTTCCCGCCCACACACGGCCAGATGCAGGCCGAGGTGACGCACTTCATGTTTGACCGGCTGGTGGGCACGCTGCGTGAGCAGGGTTACAGCGCGCAGGAGGTGGACGCCGTCGTCGCCCTGCGGCCCGGGCGTTGGGGCGACATTCCACGCCGTTTGGCCGCCGTGCGTGCCTTTGCCACGCTGCCCGAAGCCAGCGCGTTGGCGGGTGCCAACAAACGGGTGTCCAACATCCTGAAAAAGGCCGAAGGCGCCGTGCCGGCTGATGTGAACGCCGCGCTGCTGGCCGAACCCGCCGAGCAGGCGCTGGCGGTGGCCTTGCAAACCATCGCTCCGCCGGCCGATGCGGCCTTTGATCGTGGTGACTACAGCGCGTCGCTGCAGGCCCTGGCGGCATTGAAGGCGCCCGTGGATGCATTCTTTGAACACGTCATGGTCAACGCCGAAGACCCCGCGTTGCGGGCCAACCGGCTGGCGCTGCTGGCCGGCCTGCAACGCGCCATGAACCGCGTGGCCGACCTGTCGCGCCTGGCCACCTGATCACGCCGCCCACGCGCCCGCCAGCACGCGCGGCAGCACGCCCAACCCCAGCCAAGGACCACGCGCCATGCACTCCATCAAGCTTGTGATCCTGGGCCGTGACGGCATCCTCAATGAATTCCGCGAAGGCCACGTCACCGCGCCCGAGGAGTGGGAGCCCGTGCCCGGCGCGCTGGATGCGGTGGCGCGCATCAACCATGCCGGCTGGCACACGGTGGTGGCCACCAACCAGAGCGGCATCGGGCGCGGCATGATCGACATGAGCGCCGTCAATGCCGTGCACGCCCGCATGAACAAGCTGCTGATGGCCCAGGGTGCGCGGGTGGACGCCGTGTTCTTTTGCCCGCACACGCCCGAAGACCATTGCGACTGCCGCAAGCCCAAACCCGGTCTGCTGCTGGACATAGGCCGCCGCTACGGCACCGATCTGAGCCAGGTCCCGGTGGTGGGCGACACCTTGCGTGATCTGCAGGCGGCACACGCCGCAGGCTGCGAGCCGCACCTGGTGCTCAGCGGCCGTGCTGCCGGCATGTCAGACAGGCAGCTTGCCGACATGCTGGCGCAGGTGCCCGCAGCGCGGGTGCATGAAAGCCTGGGTGCCTTTGCCGACCATCTGCTGGCACGTCACGACCGAGGCGATTCCACATCCGGGGGGCTGGGCTGATGCCGGCCGCAGGCACGGCCCACGCAAGCCGCGCGGCGCGAGCAGTCTGGGCCCTGAGGTCGGCAAGCCTGGTGTTGTGGCTGACGCTGACGGTGGTGGTCTGGGGCATCTTGATGCTGCTGCTGTCCATCTTCTGGCGCGGCGAAAAACTCTACTGGCCCACCATGCGCTGGCCGCGCCTGGTGATCTGGAGTGCCCGCGTCATCTGCGGCGTGCGCTATGTGGTGCACGGTTTGCACCACCTGCCCACGGCGGCACAGCACAAGTCGGCCCTGGTGCTGGCCGCCAAGCACCAGAGCATCTGGGAGACCTTTGCCTTCCCCACGCTGATGTCGCACCCGCTGGCCTACGTCTTCAAGCGTGAGTTGCTTTACGTGCCCTTCTTCGGCTGGGCCATGGGCCGGCTCGACATGATCCACATTGACCGCAGCAAGCGCAACGAAGCGTGGGCCAAGGTGGCCGCACAGGGCAAGCGGCTGGCGGC
>CAZUKT010000770.1:0-1929 GCA_964620975.1 uncultured Rubrivivax sp.
CCACGCGCAGCCAGCGCCGCAGCGGCAAGCAGCACGCCACGCTGAAGGCGCGTGTGTTGCGGCTGGGTTTTGTGCCCGAGCACTACCAGCTCTACCTGCGCTACCAGAGCGGCCGCCACAGCGGCGGTGGCATGGACCACGACAGCGTCGACCAGTACACGCAGTTCCTGCTGCAAAGCCGCGTCAACTCACGTTTGGTGGAGTTTCGGGAACCCACCAGCGACGGCACCGCCGGCGCGCTGAAGATGGTCAGCATCCTGGACGTGCTGAGCGACGGCATCTCGGCCGTCTACACCTACTACGAGCCCGAGGCCGGCACCAGCTACGGCACCTACATCGTGCTGTGGCAGGTGGAGCAAACGCGGCAGCTGAATCTGCCCCACGTGTACCTGGGCTACTGGATCGCGCAGAGCCCCAAGATGGCCTACAAGCAGCAGTTCAGGCCGCACGAATTGCTGATGGACGGGCAATGGCGCCTGGCCACCGCAGGCGACGACGGCGGCGCAGCAGCACCGACGGCAAGCAACTCGCCAGCAGCGCCGGCAGCGCCAATCACGGGCGACACATCAGCCGGCTGAAGCCCAGCCGCCTTCAATGCCGTCGGCACCTTCCGTGCCGCCGTGGCCGTCCAGGCCGCCCACGGCCACTGCACGGCCTTCGGCCTGCAGCTTGATCAGATGCGCCAGCAACGAGCGCCGCGCCACCGGGTGCAGCGCTGCGGGCGTGTCGCTGTACACCTGCGCCAGCAGGGCGTCCAGCGCGGCCGGGCCGGTGGCACCCAGTGCCGCCAGGGCCGCCGCCACCTTGGCTTCGCGCTGCAGGCGGTGGCTGATCAGGCCGCGCAACACCACGTGCGGCTCGGCCACCAGGAAACCGTGGCCTGGCGCCAGCCAATGAAGGTCTTCGTCCAGCAAAGCCTGCAGTGCGGCCAGGTAGGCCACCATGTCGCCGTCGGGTGGGTTGATGACCACCGTGGATCCCTGCATGACATGGTCGCCCGTGAAGAGCGTGTGCTCTTCTTCCAGCAGATAGCAGAGGTGGTTGGACGCGTGGCCCGGTGTGTGAATGACACGCAGCGTGCAAGCCTCGCCGACATGGATGCGGTCACCGTGCTGCGGCTGGTGTTGGGGGGCAAAGCTGCTGTCTTGCCAGCCGGGGTGGCTGGCGACACGGCCCCACACGGGCGCACCCGTGGCCAGAGCCAGCGCGGCGGCGCCGGGGGAATGGTCGCGGTGCGTGTGCGTGACCAGGATGCGTGCGACGGCACCCCCGCGCTGGGCCAGCACCGCCAGCAGGTCGCGGGTGTGCGCCTCGCTGGCCGGGCCGGGGTCGATCACGGTCCACGGCCCGACCGGGCCCACCGGCCCATCGTCTGCGCCCACCCCAGCCACCCCGGCCGCGCCCACCAAGTAGGTGTTGGTGCCCGGCCCCGTCATCGGCCCGGCGTTGGGTGCGGTGATGCGCAGGATGCGCGCGGACAAGGCAACCACGCGGCCGGGTTGCAGATCGGCCCACACATCCTGCCGGCCGAGTGGGTCAAGCCGGGCCATTTCGGCATAGGGCCGCTCGTCGGGCAACACGATGCGGGGCCCATTGGCGGTGCGGCCCATGCGCGGCATGGTCAGCGCGAAGCTGGTGCGGGCATGCGCTTCGGCCAGGGCTGCTGCTGCCGTGGCGTGGCGCCCAAGATCCTGCAGCGTGCGGCGCGTCACCGGCAGCAGCTTCAGGCCGCGCTGCGGGTTCAGTGCGTCGCGCGGTGTGAGCCACATCAATTCAAGCGCCTCACCTTCATCGGCCACCGCCACCTGGCCCACAGGCGCCTGCACGGCAAAGAAGCGCGTGTCAAAGCGTTTGGGGTGCCCGGGGGGCGTGAGCCAGTGGCTGTAGTAGGCCATGCCGCGCAAGTCCAGTTGCAGGCCATGTTCGGCG
>CAZUKT010000771.1:0-1924 GCA_964620975.1 uncultured Rubrivivax sp.
CCGTCTTGGACAGACCCGGCAGCGGGATCTTGCCGGTGTTGACACCGTCCGTGGCCACCGACGAAGTGGTCAGGTTCAGGCTGCTGCTGGTGCTGGAGTAGCTGGCGAAGAAGCCAAACCCGTCCAGAACGCTGGCGGCCATGTTCAGCGGGAAGGAACCCGAGACTTCGACACCCGAGATGCTGCCGCCCGAGCCGTTGACCGGCTGCGTGAACTTGCCGATTTGCGGATTGGGGCGTGCCGGCAACACGGTGCTGGGCGTGATGAAGCTGCTGAAGTCGAAGGTCGGGTTGGTGACGTTGACGATGTAGGAAGCCAGGTCCTTGTAGAAACCGGCCACGCCCACATAGGCCTTGGTGCCCCAGAACTTCTCGTAGGACACGTCAATGGCGTTGGCGCGGAAAGGCTTGAGCTTGGGGTTGCCGCCGCTGCCGTCCAGGATGTTGTCAGTGGTGTTCAGGCCGAAACCGAAGCTGGCACGCATGTCGTCCACCTTGGGGCGGGCCATCACACGGGCCAGTGCCACGCGCACAGTACCTGCGTCACCAAAATCGGTGGCCAGGTTCAGGCTCGGCAGCACGTCGTTGTACTTGGCACCCGCCGTGTTGCCCTTGGCCAGCGCGGCGCAGGCCACGTCGCCGGCATCGGCGCAGGCTTTGCGGTCGATGCTGAAGGCCGTGGAACTCTGGTCGGTGTTGACGAGTTGCAGGCCGATGTTGCCGCGCACTGCCAGGCCGAAGAGTTCGGAGTCCACGTCAGCCTTGCTGAACAGCGTGGTCACCTTTTCCTTCATGCGCCAGTCTTTGTTGAAGATGTCCGGGTGCGCCTTGCCCACCACGGTGTAGACCGAGCCCACCGACGAGGACGAGTCGAACGACGCCACGTTGATGCTGCCACCGCCGGGCATGCTGATGGCGGTGGTGCCGCTGCCGGGCATGGTGACTGAACCCAGCGGGCCACCGGCGACGACCAGGCGGCCTTCGGTGAACGAGCGCTCTTTCTTGCGGCTGGAGGTGTGCAGGCCGCCTTCGATGCTGACCAGCGGGCCCCACTGCACGTCATGCTTGGCGCCCAGGCGCAGGCCATCGATGGTGTCTTCCACGAAGGGCAGCTTGGAGTAGCCGGCCTGGGGCGAACCCGTTCCACCACCCCAGCCCTGCACGTCGGTGAGCTTGATGATGCTGCGGTCGGTGTAGTTCAGGCCCGGTGTGAACTTGGCGGCGTTGGTGAACTGCACTGAGTCGAGCTGGGCCGTGCCCACCGCCGCCTGCGCGGTGCCGGCCGTGGTCTCGATGATGCCGCCGGTGCGCCGTGCTGTGGAATGACTCAGGTCGGCGTTGAGGTCCAGGCCGCCCAGCTTGAACTTGTTGCCCCAGCCAATGGAGGACATCTTGTCCTTGGTGGACTCGGAGTCATTGCGCACCACTGCGCGCACGTTGTTGAAGGTGCCGGCGGTGACGTTGCTGGCGTTCAGGGTGGCACTGGTCAGGACGCCGCCAGAGTCGTAGTTGCCCGGGTTGCCGTTCCAGCTGTCGTTCAGCGGGGCCTGGAAGCCGGTGGTGGTCTTGATCTTGTCGAACTTGGACTGGGAAACGTCGAGCGTGCTGGTGAAGTTCTTGTTAGGGCGGAACTGGATCGTGGCGGCCACACCATCGCGCTTGCGCGTTTCCTGGTCGGCGAAGATGCCAAAGCCGTTGTAGGGCACGTTCACGTCGGCGCCTGCGCCGTTGACTTTGGCCGTGCCACCACCCCAACTGTCAAAACGCGAGGTCACGCCGCCGGTTTCGTCCAGGCGGGCAAAACCCAGCGCCACGCCGATGGTGCGGTCGGCAAACTGGTCCACATACATGATGCTGAAGCGGTCGCCGTCACCTTCTTTGCCACAGCCGGCAGTATTGCTAGGTTGGGCGCCAAGCCTGTGCTT
>CAZUKT010000772.1:0-327 GCA_964620975.1 uncultured Rubrivivax sp.
TGGCGGCGTCGTCACCCAGGTCACCTGGTCGCTGGGCGGCCAGGTCGGCGACTCCTTCAGCGGCTCGTTCAGCTTCGACACCGAGCCCGTGGCCGCCGAAAGGGACGACCCCTTCACCGACTTCAGCGTGTTCGTGCATGCCGGCGCCACGCCGCTGGGCTTCAGCACCCAGGTCACCGGCGGCCACTTGTCGGATCGTCTGGTCAAGGACGGTGTAAAGATCGTCAAGAGGCCGCGCAGAGGTGAGATCAACGGGGCACTCGCGATGCAGGGTGGCACCGAGGGATACGACGCCAGCGACATTGTTTCGCCCCTGGACCTGGCAGG
>CAZUKT010000772.1:379-1922 GCA_964620975.1 uncultured Rubrivivax sp.
TCTGTTCGGCAGGCTCACCTCGCTGACGCTGGCGCCCACGGCCAGCGTGCCGGAACCAAGCCCCCTGGCGCTGCTGGCCGTCGGGCTTGGCGCACTGGCCTGGTCAAGACGCAGGGCGGCCCGTGGGGCGTCAATGGCCTGAAAGGTGCACCAGGCCCTAGACTGTGGCGACGAGTTCAGACACACGTGCGGATCCGGCCCCCGGTGCAGCGAAGGTGGTCCAGCCTTTGATCACCCCACGCCGGTGAACTCATCCCCGCCTTTGCGCCTTGTGCCCGCCCGTGCAGCGCCTGCCACTGCCGACCCGCACGCCCCCACCTGCCTGCGCTTCGGGCGCTTCGGGTTGCAGGTGCACGAACGCCTTCTGCTGTGCGACGGCCAGGCGGTCACGCTGCGCGCCAAGGCACTGGACGTGCTGCTGGCGCTGGTCGAGCGGGCCGGCAAACTGGTCACCCGCCAGGACCTGATGACCCGCGTCTGGGCCGACCTGGTGGTGGAAGAAAACAACCTCAGCGTGCAGATCAATGCACTGCGCAAGGTGCTGGGCGGCGACATCATCACCACGGTGCCGGGGCGCGGTTACCACTTCACGCTGCCGGTGGAACAGACCGCCGTGCAAGGCGCCGCGCCACGGCTCGTGGCCTCTTCCGCCTTGCCGCCACTGCGCACCAACCTGCCCGAGCGGCCTGCGCCGCTGGTGGGGCGTGACGAGGAACTCGCCGCGCTGCATCTCTTGCTGGACCAGCACCGCCTGGTCACCGTGCTGGGCGCCGCCGGCATGGGCAAGACACGGCTGGCGCAGTCGGCCCTGCACGCACGCCGCGGCCGCTACCAGCACGAGGTGTGTTTTGTCGACCTGGCCACGCTGCCCCCGGGCGACGACATCGTCGGCCTGGTGGCCGCGTCGCTGGGGCTGGCCCAGCCGGGCGGGGCGGACCCGGTCGCCGGCCTGGTGAAGGCCTTGTCGCGGCTGGACCTGCTGCTGGCGCTGGACAACGCCGAGCACGTGCTCGACGGCGTGGCGGCGCTGGCCGCCGCGCTGGGCCAAGGAGCACCGGGCGTGCAATTGCTGGTCACCAGCCAGGCCCCCCTGCGTGTGACCCAGGAGTGGATCTACCGGCTGGACCAGCGGCTGTCGCTGCTGACCGGCGGCCGCCGTGACGCCCCGGCGCGCCAGCAGACGCTGCGCGCCGCACTGCAGTGGAGCCATGAGCTGCTGGGCGCGCACGAGCAGGCCGTATTCAGGCGCCTGTCGGTCTTTGCCGGCGGGGCGTCGCTGGCCATGGCCCTGCGTGTCGTGGCCGGCGGCGCACCCGGTGGCCTGGACGAGTGGGCCGCGCTGGACGCCCTGGCGCGTCAAGTAGCGCCGGCGGGCAGTGCGGGCCGACCCGGCCGCGCACAAACCCAATTTTCTCGGCCGGTTCAGGCCACCTCAGCCGCCAGGCAACCACCGCCCAGGCGTGGCTGGGCGCGCCGGCCGCTTAGCGGCCTGCCGTGCGCCGTTGGCGTGCCCGCCCAGCCAGCGCCAGCAGGCCAGCGGTCA
>CAZUKT010000773.1:0-1905 GCA_964620975.1 uncultured Rubrivivax sp.
GTGAGGTTGATGATCACGTCCGAGCGCGCCTTGATGGCGCTGGCATAGCGCGCGTAGAGCTTGGGGTCGGTGGACGGCATGCCGGTGACGGGGTCGCGCGCATGCAGGTGCACGATGGACGCGCCGGCTTCGGCGGCCTTGACCGAGTCCTCGACGATTTGCTCCACCGTTACCGGCAGGTAGGGCGACATACACGGCATGTGCATGGCGCCAGTGGTGGCGCTGGTGATGATCACTTTCGGGGTCTGTTTCATCTCAAGCTCCAGGTTTGAACATGTCTTCCACGGCCGACGGCGACATGGCGTAGCCGATGGCCAGCGTCTGCCCGCCATCGCAGTACATCAGGCTGCCGGTGACGTAGCTCGCAGCGTCAGAGGCCAGGAAGACGGCCATCGTGGCCACCTCCTGTTTGCTGCCGTAGCGGCGCAGCGGGATCGAGCGCTCGATGGCGCGGCGCACCGCCGGCGTGGCCGCAAGCCGGGCCATGCCCTCGGTGCCGTCGATCGGGCCGGGCACGATGCAGTTGGCGCGTATGCCCTCGGGGCCCCACTCCATGGCCAGGCTGCGCGTGAGCATGTCCACGCCTGCTTTGGCTGCAGCCACGTGTGCTTGGCCGAAGGTGGCTTCGGTGGCCTGTGGTGCCGAGATGCTGATCAGACTGGCACCCGGTTTACGCAGCCAGGCATGAGCTGCGCGGTAGACGTGGAAGCTGCCCAGCAGGTCGATCTCCAGCACGGTGCGAAAGCCGTTGGACGAGATGGACTTGGCAGGCGCGAGGAAGTTGCCCGCAGCGCCCGAGACCACCACGTCGATGGGCCCGGTGGCATCATGAAACGCCTTCAAGGCGGCCTCGACCGCGCCGAAGTCGCGCACGTCGGCCGAGTATCCGTGGGCGCGCGGACGCTCGGCGCCCGCAGCCAATCTGGCCAGCGCAGCGTCCACGTTGACCTGTTTACGGCTCATCACGGCCACTGTGGCGCCGGCGTCGGCCAGGGCCTCGGCAATGGCCAGGTTGATGCCGCTGGTGCCGCCCGAAATGAAGGCGTTGCGGCCTTTGAGCAGGTCTGGTGCGAAGTAGCTCATGCGTTCCTTAGTTGAAGTGCAAGGGCAGGCCGGGCACTGGCCAGGCGATGCGCGCCAGCCGGCCTGAGCCCGACAGCGTCACGAACACGCTGCGGCGACCAGGTCCGCCGAAGCAGAGATTGGTGGTGTAGGGGTCATCGATGGGAAAGTGCGTGGACGCCGCGCCGTCGGGGGAGATGGACCAGATGCCGCCGTTGACGAGCGAGCACACGTTGATCCAGCCGCGTGCGTCCACCGCCATCGAATCCAGGCCATTGAATCCGGCCAGCGCGGCCAGCAAGCGCCCACCACCGGGCGCGGGCCAGGGCGCCGAGCACACCGCCCCGGGCGAAACGATGTCAAATGCCAGCAGCCGCCGGGTCAAGGTCTCGGACACGTACAGCGTCTGGCCATCAGGCCTCAGGCCCACACCGTAGGGCGTGACCAAGCCGGGCACCACGCACCGCAGGGGCCGGCCGTCGGCGTGGCCGTAGAACACGCTGCCCAGCCCCAGGTGGGTGGCGCTGCGTTTGCCATGATCGGTGAAGTAGAAGCCACCCTGTTTGTCAAAGACGATGTCGTTTGGAGCACGAAGCCACCCTGTGCGTCGAAAATCAGATCGTTCGGCGACTGCAGCGGCACGCTTTGAAAGGCGTCGTAGAGCCGCTGCACACAGCCGTCAGACAAGCGCACACGCTCGATCCAGCCCGCCCGGGGCGCCTGCCCGACGGCGCGGCGCAGCGTGCGCCCGTCGTCCAGCGTGACGTCGGCATGGGTCCAGCCACCGCTGTTGCAAACGTAGACCCAGCCGTCGGGGCCCATTGCAGCCCCGTTGGGCCCACC
>CAZUKT010000774.1:0-1889 GCA_964620975.1 uncultured Rubrivivax sp.
GCCGCGCCCTTCAAGAACATCTGCTTGAAGTTGCCCATCGCCACCTGCACGCCGCGCAGGCTCACGTCACGCAGGTCTTCAGACAAGAACTGGCCAAACGACTGCGCCAGGTTGAAGACTTCAAACGACGGAAAGTAGTCCACGCAGGGCAACATCTCCGCAAACTTGCCCGCCACCGCACGCAGCACGGCCTTGGAATACGCCGTGGACACCAGCACGTTCTGCGGCTGGTGCGTGGCGGCCAGGGCCACCGGGCTGACGGTCAGGATGAAACGCACGCCAGGGTTGATGCCACGCATGAGGTTGAAGACCTCAACCAGGTCGTTGTAGCACTCCAGGTAGTCCAGGTTGTGGGCCTTCAACGGCCGGGGCGAAGGCAGGTGCGTGATGACACTGGGATGGCTGCCGTAGACGACGCCGGTCTCGCTGTCCATCCAGGTCTCGGTCAGGCCGAGCGTGAAGATGAAGACCTTGCACTGCGCCAGCATGCGGGCCACACACTGTAGGTGCCAGGCGCGGTCGGCCACCGCCTCTTCCACCGACTCGAAGCCGGTGCTGTTGATGTTGGGCCGCATCAGGTCCACAAAGTGCCCGGCGCGCGTGGCCGACACGGCCAATACCGGCGGTGTGATGGCCAGCGCTTCTTTCACCAGTTGCAGCAGTTGCCGCGTGGTGTAGATGTTGCCGTAGCGGCATGAAAAGAGCTTGTAGCCCAGCGCGGCGGCGTCCTTGTCGGGCACCAGCGGGTGGGCGGTTTCAAAGTAACGGTAGTCCAGGCCCGAATCGATGATGAGCCGCGAGATGCGCTGCGCAAAACAGCTGCCCGCACTGGCCACCACGTCCTGCGCCGTGATGCTGAACTTGCCGGGCTCGTGCGCCAGCACCTCGGCCCAGGGTGTGCCGCTGACGGCCTGTTGCCAGAACTGGCGCGGCGGGAACTGTTTATACGGATGCATGGGGTGCGGCTCCGAGTTGTGCCCACACGGGCGCGTAATACGCCGGCTGGGCGTGGGTGGCGATGTTCCAGTAGGGTTCGGCCAGGTAACCCTGTGCGTCGCGGTTTTGTGGCGGCGGTGCCAGGAACGCGTAGCCCGACTCGGTGGCCATGTCGGACAGCAGGTCGAGCATGATTTCGTAGGCCTTCAGCCGCACACCGGCGTCTTGCACGCCGTAGCGGCTGAAGTCAAAGATCTCGGGGTGGCTGCGGATCTGCGCCTCTGACGCAATGGGCGGGGGTGGCGCCACCACACGCCGCTGCGCCAGCGGAAACAAGCCCGCCAGCACCTTGAGCGTGAGCTGTGTGGTGGCCATGCCTTCTTGCAGCAGTTGGCGTATCACCGCGCGCGGCACCACCTGGCGGCCGGCTTGCAGCGCCGGGCCACGGGGGTGCACCACGTCAAAGGGCCGTGGTTGGGCCATCATGAAACGTGCGTTGTGTTCGTTGCCGCCAATCAGGCACACCACCTGCGATTCGGGCACGTTGAAGGGCGCCACTTCGCGCAGCAGCACTTCATTGGCCAGGGGTTCGATGCCGTTGGGCCCCTGCCGGAAGACCAGGAACTGCGTCTTGGGCGTCAGGAAGAGCAGCTTCCAGGTGTCGTCGCAGCCGGTGCCCTCTAGCGTGAGCGCGCCGCTGCTGGCTTGTGTCCAGTCGGCCTCAAAGTGGCCCAGCCCCTGGGCCATGAACAGCGCGTGGGACGAACCGATGATCAGGTGTTGGGCCATGGCAGTGGGGCGCGGGTGGGCACTGCGCGGGCCGCGGCTGCGGCCATGTCACGGCGCCCAATTGGCCCGATCAGTGTGGCCCCCTGCGCGCGGGGTCAGGGTTGAAATTGATGGGCTGGCGCGGCCTATTTCCGGTCTGCGGCCCCGAAACACAAACGCCCTGC
>CAZUKT010000775.1:0-1884 GCA_964620975.1 uncultured Rubrivivax sp.
GTGGCGTCGCAATGCCACCAAAAGGTATGGTTAGCCCCAAGGTCACCACCACTAGCATCTTGCGTCGGGGCAGAGATCGGGCGGCGCGTCCCTTCCCTTGTGATGCGTCGCGTGCGGCACACGGGGCCGGCTTGCTCACACCCGCGCGGCGGGCGCGGGCCTAAACCAACAGAACATTCCAGGAGGATCGCTTGGGCAAGGTGGCGAGCGGTTGGCAGCGTCTGCGTGCGCTGGGCTTGAAGGGTGTGCGGACCACGTGGTTGCTGGCCGCTGCGGTGGCCAGCCCGGCCTGGGCGGCGTTGACCGTGAATTCCGTGGACGTGCCCACGCTCATTGGCCGCGGGCAGACCGTGACCGGCACCGTGCAGGTGACACGTGCGTCGGGCAGTGGCAATGAGACCGTGGCCGTGGCCGTGCCGGCGCTGCTGGAAATTGCCGCCCCCTTGCCTGCAGGCTGCACCCTGGCGGGCGCATCGGGCGCGCCGCAGACGCTGACTTGCTCGGCGGTCAACCCGGGTGCCGTGGGCGCTTCTGCCAGCTTCACCTTCCGTGCACGCGGCCTCAGCCTGGGCGGCGGCAGCGTGTCGGCCACCTCGGGCATCAGCGCAGCCAGCGATTCCTTCAGCGTCATTTCGGGTGGTGACCTCACGGTGGGCAAGCCCATCAGCCCCAGCGGTGAAATCATCAACGGTGCCACGGTCACCTTCACGCTCACGCCCACGCTGGGCGGCGACCCCCTGCCGGCGGGGGCCGTCATCACCGTCACCGACCAATTGCCCGGTGGTGCTGGCGAGTTCGTGCTCACGGCCTACAGCGCGCCCGGCTACACCTGCAATTCGGTCAACGCGGCGCAAACCTCGCGCAGTCTCGTCTGCACCCTCACCGGCCCTGCGGCCAGCTTGGGCGCTATCACGGTGCAGGGCCGGCCCACCACGGGCGGTGCGGGCAGCCTGACCAACGGCGCGTCCATCGCCGACGATGCCACCGCCTACATTGACGCCGTGGCCAGCAACAACACGGCCCAGGTGGTGTTTGCCATCAGCGCCGGCGCTGACCCTTCACCGCTGGGCACTTTCCCGGCCAGTGTGGCCGTGGGCACGCCGCAGACGCTTTCCGTCAGCTACGCCAACGCCGGCCCGCAAACCACCGTGGGTGGGCAGTTGCGCGTGGCCGTGCCACCCGGGTTTGACATCGGCACCTTGCCGGCCGGCTGCGTCAACAGTGGCCCGGGCACCGTCAACGGCGTGGCCGGCGCCGTGCTCACCTGCACCAGCGGCACCGTCACCAGCGGGGGCGCGCAGGCCTTTGCCATTGCGCTCACGGCACCGGCCACGCCGCAAGCCGGCAACTTTGGCGTCGAAATCATCACCGGCGCCAGTGCAGAACTGCCCGGTGGCCTGAAGGACAGCAACCTCGGCAACAACCAGATCCTGGTGCCCTACAACGTGGTGCCGGTGTATTCGGACCTGGCCATCACCAAGAACACGACACCCGGCCCCATCGGTGCGGGCTCGGCCATGGCCAGCACCATCGTCACCACCAACACGGGCATTGCGCCGGCGGTGTATTCCGTGGGAACAGGTGCCACGCCGCTGCGTGTGGTGGACACCATGTTCAATGAAGAGGAATACGTCTCGGCCAGTGGCGGCTGGACCTGCACCGACCAAGGCGTCAACAGCGGCGGCGCCGGCCGCCGCCGCGTGCTTTGCTTGCGTGACGCCGCTGGCACGCTGGCCGTGGGCGGCAGCGTGAGCCTGGTGGTCAACACCCGTGCTGCGGCCGCGCTGCCGGGGCCCATCAACCTCATCAATACCGCCTGCACCGGGGCCGCCGCGCTCAGCCAGCTCGGGCTCACCACCGCTGATGGCCCGCAGCCGCCTGACG
>CAZUKT010000776.1:0-1883 GCA_964620975.1 uncultured Rubrivivax sp.
GATGAAGCCCATGTCGAGCATGCGGTCGGCTTCGTCGAGCACCAGCATCTCGATGTTTTCCAGCACGGCCTTGCCGGCGCCCAGGTGGTCAATCAGGCGGCCGGGGGTGGCGATGAGGATGTCCAGCGGGCCGCGCAGCGCCTTGAGTTGCGCCGGGTAAGGCACGCCGCCGACGATGGTGGCCACGCTCAGGCCGGGCACGTAGCGGCCGTAGTCCATGGCGGCCTTGGCCACCTGCATGGCCAGCTCACGCGTGGGGCACAGCACCAGCACACGCGGGCCACGTGGGGCTTCAAAGCGGCGCGGACGGTCAAAGCGGCCGTCGCGCCCTTCACGCTGCTGCGCTTCGGCCGGGGCCTGCACGGGGGCTTCGGGCCTGGGTGCGGCGGCCTTGGCGGCGCGTGCCTTCAGCACCAGGGTCAAAGCGGGCAGCACGAAGCTGGCGGTCTTGCCGCTGCCGGTGCGGCTGCTGACCATCAGGTCGTTGCCGGCCAGCGCGGCCGGAATGGCCTCGGCTTGCACGGAGGTGGGTTCGGTGTAACCGGCCGCAGTCAGGGCGCGGGTGAGGCTCTCGTGGAGGCTCAGGTCGTTGAAGCTCATGGGTTCTCTGCTCTCGAATCACGGCATGCAAAAGCATGCCGGCGCGGCCCTGTCGGAAGACAGCAGGCCGCACAGGTGAAGTCGCGTGGGGTGTCCGGGTCTGGACCAGCGACGGCATCGCCGCCGACCCGAAATGGACGCGCACCGTCGAGAGGCTCGAGAGTGGCTTTAGGCCGAAGGAGATGAACGAATCTTCTTGCGAAGGGAAGACTTCCGTGAAGAAGTCAGCCTATGACTATAACCGACTTCGGGTTTTCACGCAGCGGCTGTGGCCGGCCTGCCTTGAATGCGGTGCGCCAGGGCCTGCCAAACCGGCTTGAGCTTGCCCGGCAGATCGGGCAGCGTGCCCAGCTCGGTGCGGCTTTCGCCCGGGGCGTGGAAGTCGCTGCCACGGGACGCAAAAAGGTCGAATTCCAGCGCGGTTTCTGCATAACGCTGCTGTTCAGCGTGGGTGTGGCTTCCGGTCATGACCTCGACACCCTGGCCGCCGTGGGCAACGAATTCGGTGAACAGCGCGTACTCGGCCGTGGCGCCAAAACGGTAGCGAGCGGGGTGTGCGATGACTGCAATGCCGCCTGCGTCGCGTATCCAGCGCACCGCGTCACCCAGGCGGGCCCAACTGTGTGGCACGTAGCCCGGGTGGCCTTGGGTCAGGTAGCGGCGGAACACGCTGTGGGTGTCGGGGCATGCGCCGGTTTCCACGAGCCAACGCGCAAAGTGCGTGCGTGAGATGAGGCTGGGGTTGCCCACGTAACGCAGCGCACCGTCAAACGCACCCGGCAAACCGGCCTTGGCCAGGCCTTCGGCCATTTCCAGTGCCCGGTCGCGGCGGCCGCTGCGCGTGGCCGCCAGGCCAGCGTGCAGTGCCTGGTTGTCAGCGTCAAAGCCCAGGCCCACGATGTGCACGGTTTCGCCGGCAAAGCTGACCGAAATCTCGGTGCCGGTGAGGTAGCGCATGCCCAGGTCCAGTGCGGTTTCACGCGCCCGCTGCTGGCCGGCCAGTTCGTCGTGGTCGGTCAGGGACCACAGTTCAACCCCTTGTGCGTGGGCCCGCTCTGCGATGGCTTCTGGGGTGAGGGTGCAGTCGGAGACGTTGCTGTGGCAGTGCAGGTCGGCGTTGATCAAATGCATGGCCGCATTGTCTGGCAAGGCGCCCGCTGGCGCCGCATGCAGGGCCAATGCGCGCCGTGGCGGCCTGCGGTTTACCTGTCCAGCCGCAAGGTGCGGCTGCAGCGTGCTGCAAGGTTCTCGTCGTGCGTGACCACCACAAAGGTGGTGCCCTG
>CAZUKT010000777.1:0-1871 GCA_964620975.1 uncultured Rubrivivax sp.
ACTGCCCCGCCAAGAGCGGTCCGATCAGCCGAAGCGCCAGTGGGACTGTCGGCGCACCGCCAGCAGCACCCCGCCCGTACCCATGAACATCAGCGCGAAGGTCTGTGGCTCCGGCACAGCAGCGGCCACATCGCCAGGGCGTACGGCCAAGGCGTAGAACCCATTGCCCTGGCCGAAGGCGCTCTGGTAGCCATAGCCGGTGTCGAAGTACCAAGCCTCGTGCTCGGGCGACGGTTCGTAGGCCACACCGGCCCAATAGAACCAGGTCTGCAAGTTGCTAAACGCCCCCGTGTTGGTCAACCCCCAGCCGGGTTGTCCGGGGTCGCAGTTGTCAACGCCGGGCGCGCAATACCCCTTGTTGCCCAAGGCCACGTAGTACAGGTGCGCCATCTCGCTGAAGACGGTCTGACCGTCTTGCGAAATGGTCTGCACGTTGTAGCCGCAATCTGTGCCGCCGGCAAACCGCAAATCGCAACCCGAAGCGCCGTTGTCGATCATGGTCGGCAGGCGCCAGCCGGTGACACCGTACAGATCCACGTTGGCTGCCCAGCGCGTGGCCTCGGTCCAGACCATAGGGCCAGCCAAATTGGCGTCCGACAGCCAGCTCACTTTGAGTACGGTGTCGTAAAACGCATCCACGGTGCCGTCGCCATTGACGTCCCGCGGCAATAGCGTGGTTTCCCAGTTGCCTTGGCCCGGCACACCTGCAGCTTGTGCGGTGCCCAGCGGCCACAACGCGGCGGCGGCCAGGGTGGAAAGGATGAATGAACGGTGCAAGCGCATGGCGGCCCCCTTTGACGGCCTAGTACTGACCGGAAGACTCTACGCCCGAAGTGGCCTTGGCGGGTGTTGACGGGGTGGGTTAACCCGCTTTTTTTATTTGGCAGCAGAGGGCGAGTTCCGGGCACCCGCTGCGCCAACTTGCTGGGCAGCCCGCCCTGATACCTGTTGAGACTTCTGCTTGTTGGGCATATCCCGCATCGCCGCCCGTCATGGTCGGTGCCCGAACTGTCGGGCGCGGCCGAATGCACGAGACGCCATTGCGCGCCCCGCACATTGCAGTGAGTGGAGATTTGCCTGGCGGCGGGCGCGCTGCTGGCAGGCCCGCCGGGGCAACGGGTCCGACACGAGGCCACCGGCAATGGCTTGGGCGATGCGCCGGCGGCCGCGCCGCCTTCGAGCGGGCCGTGCAAGAAGCCTGAAACCGCGCGAGCGTTCAGGCCTGCTGCTGCAGCGCCCGGATGCGGTCTTCCAGCGGCGGGTGGCTGGACATCAACGCCATCATGCCGCTGGCCTTGCCGCTGATGCCCATGGCCGCCATGCTTTGCGGCAACTGGCCCGGGTCCAGGCCGCCCAGGCGGGCCAGCGCGTTGATCATGGGCTGCTTGCGGCCCATCAGTGCAGCCGCACCGGCGTCGGCGCGGTATTCACGCTGGCGCGAGAACCAGGCCACGACGATGGCGGCCAGCACGCCCAGCACGATGTCGAGCACGATGGTGGTGATGTAGTAGCCAATGCCCGCGCCTTCGCGGTCGTTGCGCAGCACGACCTTGTCGACGAAGTAGCCGATGACACGCGACAGGAAGACCACGAAGGTGTTCATCACGCCCTGGATCAGGGCCATGGTCACCATGTCGCCGTTGGCCACGTGCGCCACCTCGTGCGCAATGACGGCCTCCACCTCTTCGCGGCTCATGCTGTGCAGCAAGCCGGTGGACACCGCCACCAGGGCCGAGTTCTTGAATGCGCCCGTGGCAAAGGCATTGGGTTCACCGTCGTAGATGGCGACCTCTGGCATGGTGATGCTGGCCTTCTTGGCAAAGCCTTCCACCGCACCCACGATCCAGCGGTGGGTGGGGTCGGTGGAGTCG
>CAZUKT010000778.1:0-1860 GCA_964620975.1 uncultured Rubrivivax sp.
GAGAAACGGACGTTGAGATTACCGGTGGCAAGTTTCATGGTCGGCGCTCGTAAGTGACGAAGTGGAACGCCACGCCGGTCTGGGTGCGGGCGCTGGTGCGTGAGGTTTCAACAAAGCGTGAGCGGTCCCAGGCCGGGAAGAAGGCATCACCGGCCAGGTCGGCGTCGATTTCGGTCAACAGCAGCGTGTGCGCCAGCGGCAGGGCTGCCGCGTAGAGCTGCGCGCCGCCGATCACAAACACCTTCGGCATGTCGGCCACGTGCAAGAGCGCATCGGCCAGGCTGTGCGCTTTTTCGGCACCGGCTGCGTCAAAGGCTGGGTTGCGCGTCACGACCACGTTGCGGCGCCCCGGCAGCGGCCTGAAGCGCACGGGCAGCGTTTCCCAGGTCTTGCGGCCCATGACGACGGGGCAGCCCATCGTGGCCTGGCGAAAGTGGCGCTGGTCGGCCGGCTCGCGAAAGATCAGGTCGTTGCCCATGCCAATGGCGCCGTTGCGGGCCACGGCGGCAATCAGCACGATCTGTGGCGCGGCAGCCGCAGATGTGGCCCCGAGTGCAGATGTGGTTGCGGATGCGGTGGGCGGTGTGTTCATGGCCGCACATTCTGGCGCGCCGGCAACAGCGCACTGGCGATGGCCAGCATGATGCAACCGGCGGCGGCCCAGTCCATCCAGCCCGGCACTTCACGCACCATGATGGCCGCCGCCGCCGTGCCCACCAGAGGCACCGCCATGATGGCAAATGTGCTGGCCTGCGGCGGCAGTGCACGCGCCAGGCCAAACCAGAGGACCTGCGCCACGCCGTAGTTGACGGCCGCGCCCCACAGCAGCGCGCCCCACATCGGTGGGCTGAACTGCCAGCTTGGCCACGGTTCCAGCACGGCGGCCACGGCCCAGAAGCCCACGGCCGACACCGCCATCATCCACACCGTGATGGTCTCGGTGGGCAGCGTGAGTGTGCTGCGCCGCATCAGGATGGTGCCCAACGCCCACGACGCGGCGGCCATCTGCATCCACAACACGCCCACGGGGCGCCCGGCCAGCGCGGTGATCTCATGCGCCACCAGCAAGGCCACCGCCGCGCCCGCGCAGGCCATGCCCACCAGCGCACGGCGTGACAGCGGTTGGCCAAAGAAGGTGGCTGCCAGCAGCACGGTCCAGATCGGCATGGTGAAACCCAGCGTGGCCGCGCGCCCCGAGGCCAGTTCCTGCACGCCGAGTATGGAAAACAGGTGCCAGCCAAAGATGTTGGGCAAGGCCAGCAGCAGCAGCGGCCCCCAGGCCGCACGGGGCACGCGCATCGGTATGCCACGCCAGGCGTACCAGGCCAGCAGCAGCAAGGCGCCACCCGTCATGGTCAGGCCACGAAAGTACAGCGGGCTCAGCTCGCGCAGGCTGAACTTCATCATCGGCCAGTTCACACCCCACACCAGCGTCAATGCCACCAGTGCGGCCAGCTGCCTGCGGCTGGTGATCAAACGGCCACCGGTGCCTTGATGAGCGGGTGCGGGTCGTAACCCTGCAGCTCGAAGTCGTCAAACGCAAAGTCGAAGATCGACTCCGGCCGCCGTGTGATGTGCAGCGTGGGGTAGGGCCGTGGCTCGCGTGACAGCTGCAGCGCCACTTGCTCGGCGTGGTTGTTGTAGAGGTGGCAGTCGCCACCCGTCCAGATGAAGTCGCCCAGCGCCAGGTCGCACTGCTGCGCCATCATGTGGGTCAGCAGCGCGTAGCTGGCGATGTTGAAGGGCACGCCCAGAAAGATGTCTGCACTGCGTTGGTAGAGCTGGCAGCTGAGTCTTCCTTCGGCCACGTAGAACTGAAAAAACGCGTGGCAGGGCATCAACGCCATCTGCGGCAGGTCG
>CAZUKT010000779.1:0-1073 GCA_964620975.1 uncultured Rubrivivax sp.
TGCGCCCCGGTGACCGTCTGGGTGCGTGGACCCTGTTGCAACCTTTGGGCTCTGGCGGCATGGGGCGGGTTTACCTGGCCGAGCGCAGTGACGGCCACTACCAGCAGCAGGCGGCCATCAAGCTGTTGCTGGGCTGGTCGGGTGCGCAGGCGCTGGCGCGCCTGACCAGCGAGCGGCAGATCCTGGCCCGCCTGAATCACCCGCACATCGCCAAGCTGCTGGACGGCGGCACCACGCCTGCGGGCCAGCCCTATCTGGTGATGGAGTACGCCGATGGCGACACCATCGACGTCTGGTGCCAGCGGCAGGGGGCGTCGCTGGAGGCGCGCCTGGCCTTGTTTGGATCGGTGTGCGAAGCGGTGGCGCAGGCGCACCGGCATCTGGTGATCCACTGCGACATCAAGCCCGCCAATGTGCTGGTGAACGCCGAGGGGCGCGCCATGCTGGTGGACTTTGGCATTGCCCTGCTCGAAGGCCAGGGCAACGACGCTGCCGTGGGCATGACCGCAGGTTATGCCAGCCCCGAGCAGGCGGCCGGCCTGGCCCCGGGCCCGCCCAGCGACATCTTCAGCCTGGGCCGGCTGCTGGACGACCTGGTGCGGCCGGTGGCGGTGGGCCACCGGCGTATCGAGCTGGCGGCCATCGTGGCGCGCGCGACCGCTGCCGACGCGGCGCAGCGCTACGACTCGGCCGCCGCGCTGCAGCGTGACCTGCAACGTCTGCTGTCGCAGCGCCCGGTGGCGGCGATGGGCGGCGGCACCTACCGGCTGCGCAAAGGCTTGCGCCGCCATTGGCCGTGGGTGCTGGCGGGTGCGCTGGGGCTGGCGGGCATGTCGGTGGTCACGGCCCGGCTGGCCTGGCAACTGGACCGCGCCGAAACCGCCGAACGGCAGGCACTTCGGGCCGAGGCGCAAGCCCTGGGTGTGGCCGCCCAGGCGCGGCTGGCTGAACAAGATGCGCTGCAGCAGCTGGGGGCCGCGCGCAACGCGGCGGCGCAGGGGGCGCAAAGGTAGCCACGGTCGCAAGGGGGCGACGCGCCTCGAGGATCAGGAGCGCGGACACCGTTGCCATTC
>CAZUKT010000779.1:1083-1854 GCA_964620975.1 uncultured Rubrivivax sp.
AAGATGCGCTGCAGCAGCTGGGGGCCGCGCGCAACGCGGCGGCGCAGGGGGCGCCGGCAGCGAAAGCGGCGCAAGGGTCGCAACGGTCGCAAGGCAGCGGCGAGCCTTCAAGGGCCGATGCCGATGCAGGACAGGCCCGCGCACCGAGCCCCGCCGCCGCCGGGCACGGGCCCGGCAAGCCCGGCATCAGCGTGCCTTAGTGCGGGCCGACGCCAACGCAGGCACCAGCCGATCGCGCCAGACGCGGTAGCCCGCTTCGCTGGGGTGCAAGCCGTCGACGAACAGCCGCGTGTCCTGCCTGCCCTGTGCATCCACAAACGCCGGATACAGGTCGAGCCAGGTGGTGAAGCCCGCAAACTCCGGGCTCTTCGCCAGTGCCGCCAGGCGCAGGTTGACGGGCCGCACCACCGCGTCGTCCCGGCCGGGTTCCGAGGTGGGCAGGATCGATTGCAGCACCAGACGCGCAGCGGGCTTGCGCGCGTGCAGCGCACGCATCACCGCCAGCACGCCGTCGAACACGCTGTCGGCCACGGGCGATTCGGGCGCGTAGGAGTTGTTGATGCCCACCATCAGCACAAAGAACTCGGGCGCCAGCGCGGCCGCGTCCAGTTGGCCAAGCCCGCCTTGCGCCTTGGGCAGCATCCGGAACAGCAGGTGCTCGGTGCGGTCGCCAGAGATGCCGATGTTCAGCGCCAGGTTGTGCGGCACCGCGCCGCCGAAGGACTCGTCCCAGATTGGGCGTCCGTGCATGCGGCCCGGAATCCACGGGTC
>CAZUKT010000780.1:0-1853 GCA_964620975.1 uncultured Rubrivivax sp.
GCCTGCTGGGCGGGGCCGGTCTGGCGCGGATACCCGCCGCTGCGGCGGCCAGCTACGAATTGCAGACGCTGAGCGGTGTGGGATATGGCGCGGACATGAACAACGCCGGGCTGGTGGTGGGGGGGTCGGGATCGCTCTACGGCGGCCGGCCTGTGAGCTGGCTTGCAGGAACCACAACGTTCCTGCCGCAGACCAGCCAAACACTCGTGGCCAGCGCTACAGGCGTCAGCCAAAACGGGTTTGTCGTGGGCGGCTTGGCGCCACTCTTCGGAGGCGAATCTGCCGTGCGCTGGCAAGGCGACACCTACACCTTGTTAAACCCAAAGGCGCCTGCGGTGGGTGCCTACGCGACTGCCGTCAATAACAGCGGCGTGGCAGTGGGTTGGGCCGAGGCCGACCCCCTGTACGGTTTCGCCGCGGCGGCGATTTGGAATGCTGACGGTTCGCCGGGACTCCTGAACGACTTGACACGCAACGGCGCTTCGGCCGCCTACGACATCAACAACGACGGCTTGGTGGTTGGTTCGTCACTGGTCAGCCTGCCTGGCGCTGACTTTGGCATTGGCTGGCGTGCCGTGCAGTGGAGCCAGGGCGTGCCCACGGCCCTGCAGAGCCCCGGTGCGGGAACCTACGACGTAGCCAGAGGAATCAGTGAGTCCGGCCTCATCGTCGGCGCGTCGCGCAATGCCGCTCGGTACGACACTGCGGCGCTGTGGATAGGCGCGTCCGATCTGGCGTTCAACCTCGGCACGCTTCCCGGAGACGACTCCAGCTGGGCCAACGCCGTCAATCGCAGCGGCCAGGCTGTGGGCAGCAGCTACCAGTACTTCAATCAGGACAACACCCCCAACCGTGCCGTGCTGTGGGACGGCTTCGTGGCCACAGACCTGAACCTCTTCCTGAGCCCCGAACAGGTCCAGGCTGGGTGGAAACTGTACGACGCCACCAGCATCAACGACGCGGGCGCGATCCTGGTCAACGGCCTCAACATCGTCAGCAACGAGTACCAGGCCTTCTTGCTGACCCCGGTGCCCGAGCCCGGCACGTGGGCCCTGTTTCTGTCGGGGCTGGCCGGCGTGGCCTTGGCAAAGAAGCGGCGCATGGGCACCCACACGGCGCCTTGATGGCTTGCTGCCGTGGCCGAGCCAGGCATCAAGACGCAGCGGCCGCGCCAGCCAGCGTGCCGCGCAGCCACAGCAGGTCTTGCGCCCACGCAGCCGGGTCGCTGTCGCGCATGCCCCTGAAAGGAATCTCCAGGCCTCTGCGGCGCAGTTCGGCCTGAAGTTCCAACATCAACATGCCGGGCGCGGGCGCGCTTTGCCTCAGGCCACCGTGCTTTCGGCGGCCGCAGGCGCCAGGATGCTCGTCAGCGCCGCTTCAAGATTGGCCACGCTGCGGTCCACGTTGTGCAACTTCTCCAGCCCGAACAGGCCGATGCGGAAGGTCTTGAAGTCGGGCCCTTCGTCGCATTGCAGCGGCACGCCGGACGCCGTCTGCAGGCCCTGGCCCAAAAAGGCCTTGCCGGTGTGCAGGCCGGCGTCGTCGGTGTAGCTCACCACCACGCCGGGCGCGGCAAAGGCGTCGTCGGCCACGCTCTTGATGCCGTGGCTGGCCAGCAGGGCGCGCACCTGGCGGCCCAGCGCCCATTGTTCGGCGCGCAGTTTTTCAAAGCCGTAGGCGCGGCTTTCCAGCATTACGTCGCGTGTCACGGTCAGGGCGTCGGTGGGCAGTGTGGTGTGGTAGGCGTGGCCACCACCTTCATAGGTTTCCATGATTTGCAGCCACTTCTTCAGGTCGGCCGCAAAACTGCTGCTGGTGGTGCCGTCAATGGCCGTGCGGGCACGGTCGCTCAG
>CAZUKT010000781.1:0-1850 GCA_964620975.1 uncultured Rubrivivax sp.
GGTGCGATATGGCGGCACGAGCGGGCATGTTGGATTTGCTCTCACACTCTCAGCCCGCCGCATCAAAGGCCAGCTTCAGCCAGCCCTTGAGTTCGGCGTCTACCTCGGCCAGACTGGACAAACGTATGGTGGCCGGGCACATGGCACCGGGTGGCTGCACCTTCAGACGCACATGCGGCGGCAGGGCCTTGGCGTTAAGGCCAATTTCCACCGTGTCCTTGGTGGCCGGGCCCACCATCGCAAACTGCTTTTTGCGGCGCAGGCTGACATAGCTCTTCTTGGGCGCCGACTCAAAAGTACCCAACGCGGCTGCGGCCTGCACCACCGCGTCATGCAGCGGCCGCAGGTGGGCCTTGGCACCCGCGTAGATGGCGTCCAGCGGGTCGCCGTGGGCAGCCGGTGCGGCGGCGGCAGGCGCGTCTGTGTCGCCCAGATCGGGCAGCGGTTTGCCCATGAAGCCGGCCACCATGTTGGCGTCGCCGTAACCGAGCTTGAACTGCTCCATCAGCCAGCTGCGCCTTTCGCCATGCTTGGCAAGGCCACTGCCGAGCACCGCTGCATGCAGCGCCGAAATGGTCTGGCCGGTCTTGGCCTGGATGTTCTTCAGCTGGGTGGCGACGGCGGCGGTGGGGTCGGACATGGGTCTCTCCAAACGTGTGCGACATGGGCGCCGCTTTGGCCCCACGGTGAACCACGCCGGCCACAGCGTCAATCGGTGCGACCTAGAATCCCGCACCCCCGCAGGAGCACACCCATGGACACCCGCACATCGCCTTTCCGCCTGCGCATTTCGCAGCTTCAAGAGCTGCTGCAGCGCCAGAACATGCAGGCGCTGCTGGTGCCGTCGGCCGACCCGCACCTGAGCGAATACCTGCCTGAACGCTGGCAGGGCCGGCAGTGGTTGTCGGGCTTTACGGGCAGCATGGCCACGCTGGTGGTGACACAAGACCACGCCGTGCTGTTTGCCGACAGCCGCTATTGGGTGCAGGCCGAAGCCGAGCTTGCTGGCAGCGGCATTGAACTCATCAAGATCGCCACCGGCGCGTCCACCGCCTTTGTGGACTGGATGGCCCAGCACCTGCCGCGCGGCAGCACGGTGGCGGTGGACGGCCAGGTGCTGGGCCTGAACCTGGCGCAGTTGCTGCACACCCGGCTGCAGCACGTGGGTGTGCATCTGCGCAGCGACGTGGATTTGCTTGACGCCATCTGGCCCGCCCGCCCCGGCCTGCCCACGCAGCCGGTGTACGAACACACTGCGCCGCACGCCGTGTTGTCACGCGCTGCCAAGCTGGCCGCCGTGCGCCAGGCCATGGCCCAGCACGGTGCCACGCAGCACTTTGTGTCCACCGTGGACGATGTGGCCTGGATCACCAACCTGCGTGGCAATGACGTCACCTACAACCCCGTCTTTCTGGCCCACCTGCTGCTGGACCAGACCGGCGGCACGCTGTTTGTGGGTGGCGGCAAGGTCGGCACCGAGCTGGCCGCCGCACTGGCCGCAGACGGCCTGCGCATTGCCGCCTATGACCAGGCCGGCCCGGCGCTGGCCGCGCTGCTGGGCGACGACACCCTGCTGGTGGACCCCAAGCGCATCACCCACGGCCTGCGCCAACAGGTGGCACCGGGCTGCGCGGTGCACGAGGCCATCAACCCCAGCACGCTGCTGAAGAGCCGCAAGCAGCCGCAAGAAGCCGCTTTCATCCGCCAGGCCATGGCCGAAGACGGCGCGGCCATGTGTGAGTTCTACGCCTGGTTTGAAGCCGCCCTGGCACGCGGTGAACGCATCACCGAACTCACGGTGGACGAACACCTGAGCGCCGCGCGCGCCAGGCGCCCCGGATTTGTAGGCC
>CAZUKT010000782.1:0-1817 GCA_964620975.1 uncultured Rubrivivax sp.
GCGGGCTGCTTGAAAAATGGCAGGCAGTGCGCCCACCGCCAGGTGTCGGCACCGGCAAGCGGGGCCCATTGGTCGTAGTCACGCGACTGACCTCGCATGTAGATCATGCCGTTGATGCTGGAGCAACCGCCCAGCACCTTGCCACGCGGGTAGCGCAACTTGCGGCCGTTGAGACCCGGGTCTTCCTCGGTGAAAAATCCCCAGTCGGTGCGCGGGTTGCCGATGCAATACAGGTACCCCACCGGGATGTGGATCCAGTGGTAGTCGTCATGGCCGCCCGCTTCCACCAGCAGCACACGCCGGTTGCGGTCGGCCGACAGCCGGTTGGCCAACAGGCAGCCGGCGGTGCCGGCGCCGACGATGATGTAGTCGTAGGTGGGGATTTCGGTCATGGGCGGCGATTGTGTGGTGGCTGCTGGCCCGGCCTTGGGCTGGGCACTCGGGCACCACTCCTTTGTGACAACGGGGACACAAAAGCGCGCAAGCGCCAGCTCAGCGCGCGATGTGGCTGGCCAGCACCGGGAACAGCTTCACCAAACCGTCGGCCAGCAGTTCCACCGCCATGGCGGCCAGGATGAGCCCCATCAAGCGCGTCATCACGTTGATACCCGTGCGCCCCAGGACCTTGGCAATGCGGCCCGAGGCACTGAAGGCCAGGTAAGTCACCAGCCCAATCACCACGCCATAGCCCACCAGCACGCCCAGTTGCCACAAGTGACGCGTCTTTTCAGCGTAGATGACCATGGTGGAGATGGTGGCCGGCCCGGTCAGCAGCGGGATGGTCAGCGGCACCACGGCAATGCTGGCGCCCGCGTCGACCTTCTCATCGGCGTCGCTCATGTCGCCGGGCTTGCTTTCGGCCGGCTGCGCATTGAGCATGGCCAGCGAGCTGATGAGCAACAAGGTGCCGCCGCCCACCTGAAACGATGCCAGAGAGATGCCGAAGAATTCAATGACCTTGAGGCCAGCCAGAGCACTGACCGCGATGACCACAAACGCCGTGAAAGAGCTGATTCGGATGGTGCGCCGACGTTCCTGCGCACTGAAGGACTGGGTGAAGTGGATGAAAAAAGGCACCACCCCGATCGGGTTGACGATGGCCAACAAGGCAATGAGGGGCTTGAGCAAATCCATGTCGCGATGGTAGGTGCGGCGCGGCACCCCAAGAATCTGGCAGGGCTGCGATTCAGCCCTTCAGCGCAAGAAACCCTCAACACGCACCACAACGGGCCTTTTTGGTGCACTTCCTGTGCAAGTTTGGACAGGACTGCGGCCAGCCAGGCCCTGTGCCAAAGGCGGGCTGGTCACCGCAAGGGTTAGCACGGGGACGACAAAACAACACTTGACGCCGGGGCGCTTTACAGGCAGCGGCGGGCAACACCCATAATAGATAGTCTGTGTCTGGCAGCTGTACCTTTCGCTTGAGTGTTTCACGCAGGGTTGAGCTCCACATGGTTTATCTGAGATCTTTTGAGGGCTCCCCGTGGGAAACAAACTGTACGTCGGTAATCTGGCCTATTCGGTGCGCGACGATTCGCTGCTCCAGGCATTCTCCCCCTTCGGCACCGTGACATCGGCGAAGGTCATGATGGACCGCGAAACCGGTCGCTCCAAGGGCTTCGGGTTCGTCGAGATGGGCAGCGACGCCGAGGCGCAGGCCGCCATCAACGGCATGAACGGCCAGTCGCTCGAGGGCCGCGCCGTGGTCGTCAACGAGGCCCGCCCGCGCGAAGAGCGCCCGGGTGGCTTCGGTGGCGGTGGCGGCAGTCGCGGCGGCTACGGCGGCGGCGGCGGTGGTGGCGGCTACGGCGGTGGCG
>CAZUKT010000783.1:0-1814 GCA_964620975.1 uncultured Rubrivivax sp.
TAGGGGGCATCGGAGTGAACTCAGCACAAGCCTGAGCGACGCGGTTCAGCCCAGCTTGGCCAGGCTCTTGCGTACCTCTTCGAGATTCGCCGGTTTGGCGCGCTTGTTGGCCACGAAGCGCTCGTAGACCGCCTTGGCCTGCGCCTTGTCGCCCTTGGCCAGCAGGGTGTCACCGAGGCGGTGGTCGATGGGGGCCTCGTCGGCACCGGCCAGCGTCCTGGCAAGTTCGAACAGGCGAATGGCTTCATCCGGCTGACCCAGGGCGGCCTGCACGCGCGCCGCGCCGTAGAAGCCGGCGGCCTGGCCGGGTTGATCGCGCTGCAGAGATTCGTACAGGTTCTTGGCCTTGGCCAGGTCCTTGCCGTCCCGCAGGAAGTTGAGCGCGAGCTGCATGGTGGCCTCACGCACTTCTGCCTGCATGGCGGCGTCCTTGGTGGGCTTGATGGCCAGCAACTCGGTTTCCATCTCGGCCCACTTCTTGGCCTCGCCTGCGATGTGCACGCGAATGATGCGCGCCGTCTCGGGCTGGCTGCTGCGCACGGCCGCCTCCAGTTCCTTGGCTTTGGAGGTGCTGCCGCCCATCATGCCGGGCACCACCACATAGAGCTTGGCCAACTGCACCCGGGCCGTGAAGCTGTTTGGCTCCAGCTCCAGGGTTCGAATCCAGAGGTCCTTCAAGCTGCCCACGCTGCGCATGGCCTTGACCATGCCCATGTTGAGCATTTGCAGGCCCAGGTTTTGCGCCGCCGCCAGGTGGCAGACGGCCACCGCCGGGTGCCGGTCGGTGCAGCGCCTGGCCTCCTGGGCACCGGCCTCCAGGCGCTTGGCGTCAGCGGGGTCCGCCAAGCTCAAGCCCAGGACCAGCGCGGCGCTGGCCTCGGCGTCGGCGGGGTTGGCCTTCAGGCGGGCTTGGGCCTGCTGCTCGAGTTCAGTGAACTTGCCGGCCTCGTGCAGCGACTCCAACTGAGCGTCCTTGAAGACGGCGGCTTGGGCACTGCCAAGCGAGGTGCCCAGGGCCAGGGCGGCAATGGCGGCACTGGCGGCGGTGATCAAACGGGTGCGGCGGGTGCAGAGCGTTTTCATGGTCAGATTGCTTTGTAGACGGGCGGTTGCGGCTTGAATTTCGAAGCGACAGGGCGATTGTTTTGGGTGGCTTGGCCACTGCGATGGACGTTCAGACGGGCCACGCCGCGCCGGTGCTCAAGCACGTCTGGCCGGGACAAATGGCGCTGCGAACGGCATGACCAACGTTGGCGCCGATGGTGCTGGCCAGGCGTTACTCATCAAGGCAGCGGCGTGCTTGATCGGGCGCAAATCGTGCGGCAGGCGGGCACGCGGCACAGTGGCGACCTCACCGCATTCACCGCACTGCCATGAAAAGACTTCCGCGCCTTCTGTTGATCGGCCTCCTGAGCCTGCTCGCCCTGGTGGCGCTGGCGGCCGCCCTGTTGGCCTACTTCATCTACACCCCTGCGCCCGAGCAGCCGCAGCTCTCTGGCACGCTCAGCAAGGCCTCCATGGACGTGGCCGGTACCCAACGCAGCTACCGAACCTATGTGCCCAAGGGCCTGCCCAAGGGGGCGCCCCTGGTGCTGGTGATGCACGGCTCGGGCGAGGGCCCGCAGGCCATTCGCGTGGGCACAGGTTATGGCTTCGAGCGCCTGGCCGACCAGCATGGCTTTGCCGTGGTCTACCCCAAGTCCTTTGGCTTTGACTGGAACGATTGCAGCTCCATCGGCAACACCGCCGTGGACGGCGTGCGCGCCGACGATGCCGCCTTCCTGGCGGCGCTGGTGGACAAACTGGTCGGCCAG
>CAZUKT010000784.1:0-1340 GCA_964620975.1 uncultured Rubrivivax sp.
CGTGGCAGCAGGTCGTCCACGCCCGCGCCGAGCAATTCGAACACCAGCCAACCGGCCGACTGATCCACCACGCAGGCCAGGCTGTTGCAACCCGGGTGCAGGGCCGTCAGAACGTCGTCGGCAACCCTGTCGTTTGCCGTCAGCAGCAGGCTCTGTGCTGGGCCGATCCACACCTGCCAAGGGTCGTCGCCGAGGCAAGTTCCCGGCGTGGGCAAGGCAGTGAGATGGTTTGCCGCGAGAACTTCATGAACGGCCGCTACGCCGCCCGCGAGATGGCGAAAGGCCAGCACACGCAGGCCTTCGACTACGGACACTGTCAGGGCCTGCGTGGCAGGTGGCAACGCGGCCTCCAATCCAGCGCAGAGATTGCTTGAAGAGGCCAGGTGCTCAACCATTCAGACGATCTCCAGCGACATCGAAGAAGGGCGTCTTGACCACTTCGGCTGCAAACGGCCGCCCCAGGTGATAAGCCGTCAGGTGCTCCCCGAGGCGTTGACCGCCGCGCTTGAGCATGGCCAGCGCCACGGGGTGGCCCAGGATGGGGCTGAAGGCACTCGACGTGACGACACCGTCGATCGCGGCTGGCGGGGCCTGACCGGTGATGTGGGCACCGACGGGCAGTCGGCTGCGGCGATCCAGCGTCAGCAGTCCGACCAATTGCATGCGGTCGGCATCGGTCGCCACCGGCCGCAGCAGCGAGCGCCTACCGACGAAGTTGGCTGCCTTCTTGGCGATGCCGCGATCCAGGCCAACGTCACTCGGGAAGGTCGTGCCGTCGGTGTCGGCGCCCAGGTGCAGGTAGCCCTTTTCCGTACGCAGGATCATCAGCGCCTCCACGCCGTAGGGCATCGCTTCAAAGGGCCGGCCGGCTTGCCACAACTGTTCGAGCAGCGGCTGGGTGTGATGGGCAGGAACGTTGATCTCATAGCCGAGTTCACCACTGAAGCTGGCGCGCAAGACGCGCATCGCGACGCCACCGTGGTTCACCTCGCGACACGTCATGTGCCGCATCGCCGTGGGTGCCAAGGCGGCATCGAAGCCGGCGGCCTGCAGCACGGCCCAGGCCTGGGGACCGGCGACGGTGACGTTGCCCCAGGCCGAAGTGACGGGCGTGACCAGCACACGGTGGTCAACATACTCGCATTGCAGCCATTCCTCGAAAGCCAACGCAACCCGCTCTGCGCCGCCCGACGTCGTGTTGACCCAGAAGTGCTGCTCACCCAGGCGCGCCACGATCCCGTCGTCGAAGATCACGCCGTCTTCACGCAGCAGCAGGCCGTAGCGCGCCTGGCCGATGGCCAGGGTGGGATTGATCGCGCGACCGATGTCACACGCCGTCC
>CAZUKT010000784.1:1350-1810 GCA_964620975.1 uncultured Rubrivivax sp.
AGGGTGGACATGGTGCCGACGTACATCAGGTCGAGAAAGCTCGCTGCATCGGGCCCGTACACCTCTATCTTGCCCAGCGGTGAGGCCTCGAACAGACCGACGTGTGTGCGAACGTGGAGCGCTTCGCGCTCGGCTGCATCGTTCAGCGACTCGCCATCGCGCAGGTATGCCGCAGGGCGGTGCCAGCCGCCAAACTCTTCCAATACCGGTTTGTGTGCATCGTGCCAGGCTTGACCCGGCATGCGCTTGAGCGGCTTGTAGCGGTCGCCGCTGCGCCCCGCGGCGAGTGCGCCCAAGGTGACCGGCTTGAACGGCGGACGAAACTTGGTCGTGCCGACCTGGCCGGGGCTGCGGTCGGTCAGCTGGCCCATCAACACGAGCGCGTTGACATTGCTGGTCTTGCCCTGGTCGGTGGCCATGCCCATGGTGGTGTAGCGCTTGAGGTGCTCCACCGAGCGGT
>CAZUKT010000785.1:0-1807 GCA_964620975.1 uncultured Rubrivivax sp.
TTGATGCGCTGCATGCGGTCACCTTCAAGGTGGCGCTCCACCCACATGAAGATCTCGGTGTACACGGTCTGCGGGCAGGCATAACCGCACCACAAGCGCCCTGCCACCGCCGTGAACAAGAAGAGCGCGTAGGCCGAGATGATCAGCAGACCCGTCAGGTAGATGAAGTCCTGCGGATACAGCACCAAACCGAAGACATAGAAGCGACGTGTCCCCAAGTCAAACAGCACCGCCTGGCGGCTGTTCCATTCGATCCAGGGCAGCCCGTAAAAAACGAGCTGGGTAATCCAGACCACGGCCCAGCGCCAACCGGCAAACCAGCCGGACACAGCGCGGGCGTAGATCTTTTTCTGCTTCTGGTAGAGAGAGACCAGCGCCGCACTGGCATCGTCGTCGGCGCCGGCGGGCGCCACTGCTCGGGCGGCGGGGTCTGTCAAGTGGGACTGCTCTTTCAGTTGGCCGCGACGCGCGTGGCCTTGGACAGGTTCAGCACGTAGGCACCCAGCACATGCACTTGCTCAGGGGTCAACAAGCGTCCCTGGGCCGGCATGACATTGGTCTTGCCGTTGTTGACCATGTTGACGATGGCTTGCTCACCCCAGCCGTGCAACCAGATCTTGTCGGTCAGGTTGGGCGCACCCAGTGCCGCCATGCCCTTGCCCTCGGGGCCATGGCATGCAGCGCAAACCGCAAACTTGGCCTTGCCGGCCTGAGCGGCGATGTCGTTGTGCGCACTGCCCGACAGGCTCAGCACGTAGTTGGCCACGTTCTTCACGTCTTCTGCGCTGCCCACGGCGGCGGCCATGGGGGGCATCATGCCCGTGCGGCCCTGCGAAACCACACCCTTGACGTAGTCGTGGGTGTCGCCGCCCAACCAGTCGTTGTCGGCCAGGTTGGGGAAGCCCTTGCTGCCGCGGCCGTCAGAACCGTGGCATTGCGCGCAGTTGTTCAGGAACAGCCGCTGGCCTATGCCCATGGCCTGGGCATCGCCGCCCAGTTGTTCGGCGTTCATGGCCGTGTACTTTGCGTACACAGGCGCCATGGCCTGACGGGCCTTTTCTTGCTCGGCCTCGTACTGCCCGACGCTGCTCCACTTGAGTGTGCCGCCGTAAGAACCCAGGCCCGGATAGAAGGCCAGGTACACCACCGAAAAGACGATGGTCAGCACAAACAACCACATCCACCAGCGCGGCAGCGGGTTGTTCATTTCGCGCAGGTCCTCGTCCCAGACGTGGCCGGTGGAGTTGTCGGCTGCCATCACCTTGCGCTTGCTGGCAATCACCAGCAACACCAGGCACCACACGATAGACAGGGCGGTAACGCCGGCCACAAAGAGCGCCCAGCCGTTGCTCACGAAATCACTCACGACTTCTCTCCTTGGGTTTCGTTGCCGGCCATGTCGCCTGCAAAGGGCAGATTGGCAGCGTCAGCGTGGTCGGCCGAACGGCGCCGGCTCCATGTATGAATCATCAGGGCCACGAACAGCACCAGGCTGAACAGGGTCACGAGTGAACGAAGGTCATTGATGTCCATGTGCAGCACCTACTTCTTGGCGGTGCCAAGCACCTGCAGGTAGGCGATGACAGCGTCCATTTCGGTGCGGCCTTTGACGTCGCCGGCTGCCGCAGCAAGCTCGGCATCGGTGTAAGGCACGCCCACCATGCGCAACGCCTTCATCTTGGGCGCCATGTCGGCCGGGTTGACGCTGGCCGCAAGCAGCCAGGGGTAAGCAGGCATGTTGGATTCGGGCACCAGGTCGCGCGGGTTGTTCATGTGCATGCGGTGCCATTCGTCGCTGTACTTGCCG
>CAZUKT010000786.1:0-1806 GCA_964620975.1 uncultured Rubrivivax sp.
GCTGGGTGGTGTCCATGGGCACGCGGCAGTCGGGCCACTTCTTCTTCGAGCCCAAGGGCTTCGACCACGTCAACAACGCCACGCACGAGCACAAGGAAACCATCAAGGTGGGCTACAACCTGCGCCGCAAGGTGGTGCTGATTTCAGTGTGGGCGGCCGTGCCCGTGCTGCTGTGGCTGGCGCCTTCAGCCGGCGGCCTGGTGCAGCCGGCGGTGGGCTGGCAGGCTTATCTGAACGACGTGGGCATGGCCTGGCTGGCGCTGGGTGTGGGCGGGTTGCTGTTCCGCACCGTGCACCTGTTTTTCATCCGTGATGTGCAGACCGGCCTGGTGTGGGCCACCAAGATCATCACCGACCCCTTCCACGACGCCATGCTGTACTGGCGCGCGCCGCTGGCGCTGCTGCGCGGCGAGCTGCTCGACCCGATGGACCACGCCAAGCAGCCGCAGGGGCATCGCTGAGCGGCGTTGGGGCTGGATGTGCCGCAGGCAAGGGCGGCTGACCAGGGCTTCTTGGATATCTGTGGGGGCCGCGTCGCGACAGCCCGCCTGCAGAGCGACCTTATTTTTCACTTCGCTTTGTAAGCTTGGTTTGGCGGGCGCGACCAGGACTTCAAGCGCTGCTGCAGGCCCTTCGTGGGTGGCCAGCGCGTTGTTTCCTGCAACCCCACTGGCCCCAAGGAGTTTGTCCATGACGAAGCTGTTTCTTTGCGCTGCGGCTGCTGCCGCCGTGTTGACCATGAATGCATCCGCGCAGTCGCCAGCAGCGGCGCCGGTGGACCCCAACACCTTCCTGAACCAGTTCGAGTCGACCTTCGGCAAGTTCGAGGGTTTTCGCCGCTCGGGCGCCAAGGGCATTTGCGCCGTGGGCGAATTTGTGGGCACGGCGGACGCCCGCGCGTTGTCTACTTCTTCGGCCTTCAGCGGCAGGCCGGTGCCCGTGGTGGTGCGCCTCTCGGTGGGCGGCGCCAACCCGAAGGCGCCAGACAACGCCAAGTCCCAGCGCAACCTCGCATTGCAATTCAATCTGCCAGACGGCGAGCAGTGGCAGTTGGGCAATATCTCGGCGCCGGTGTTTGGTGCTTCGTCGCCGCAGCAGTTTTTCGGCCGGCTGGCTTCACTGCAGCCCGACCCGGCCACCAAGATGCCAGACGCGGCCAAGGTCAAGGCCTTTGCCGATGCCAACCCCGAAGTGCTTTTGCAGGGCAAGTACTTTGCGTCGCAGCCGGTGCCGGCCAGCTTTGGCACCGTCAACTACTGGGGCGTGCACGCCTTTGGCTTTGTCAACGCCAACGGCAGCAAACAGTTTGGAAAATGGATCTTCGAGCCCGTGGGCGGTGTGCAGGGCCTGACGGACGACGAAGCCAAGGCCAAGGGCCCCAACTTCTTGTTTGACGACCTGCGGCAACGGGTGAAGGAAGGCAAGGTGGCCTTCAACTTCAACCTGGAACTGGCCCAGGCCGACGACAAGATCGACAGCGCAACCGTGCCGCTGCCGGCGGGCCGCAAGAAGGTCAATCTGGGCTTGCTCAAGCTCACCTCTGTGGCCGAAGACGGTGGCGGTGCCTGCCTGACGATCGCCTACAACCCATTGGTCCTGCCCAAGGGCGTGGAGCCGTCTGCCGACCCGATGATTGCCGCCCGGGCAGCCCCCTACGCCATCGGCCTGGGCCGCCGCCTGACTGAAGGCCCCAAGCAGCAGTAGCAAGCACGGCAAACCGAGGGGCGCACGCGGCCCCTCAAAACCGCTGCCCCACCATTTCGCGCAACACACTGCGCCGGATCTGCTTGTTGCTGA
The DNA here is from genome assembly GCA_964620975.1 of uncultured Rubrivivax sp. Lineage (GTDB taxonomy): Bacteria > Pseudomonadota > Gammaproteobacteria > Burkholderiales > Burkholderiaceae_C > Rubrivivax. The sequence continues at coordinate 1,798 of CAZUKT010000786.1, forward strand.
TGCCGGCGT